>NZ_JBBBQR010000010.1:0-193888 GCF_037136835.1 Pectobacterium sp. 1950-15
CGCTATTTGGGAGTGCGTGAGGAAGATAAAACCGTCAGGAAGACCAATTATGAATCTCTATATCCAAATCCGTAAAAATCAAATCACAGTACGCCACCTTGGTACGCAGCTTGAAGCTTCGACGCAGAGTGCATTCAGCAATAATAGGATCCTGGTTGCTGATTTTATGGCTGCTTCTAAGGCATTGCGAAGTGTTATCCGTCAGGTTACTCCCTTCGATTGGCGTAGCTGGTTCAGGAGCACGACTCTACTGATTCACGCACTGGAAATGAATGAAGGAGGGCTTTCTCCTGTAGAGGAGCGCATACTTCAGGAGATCACCGTGATGAGCTGTCGTAAATCCAGACTCATTGTTATTTCTAGCGCTGTTCCCCTGAGTGATTCTGACGCGCTCAAACGTATTCAGCAGAAGTAGTAGGGGGCTCGTGAAACATTTTCACCTTATGCGCTGAGCGCTCGACATTAGTACGAAAACTCGCTATCTTCGGGCATCTGGATGTCTAAACGTTTAAACGTATGCTTTGAGGATATAAGGTTATGCCAATTCGGGTTCCTGATGAGTTACCAGCCGTCAATTTTCTGCGTAATGAGAACGTCTTTGTCATGACGTCCTCGCGTGCTAAAACGCAGGAAATTCGTCCCCTCAAAGTGCTGGTGCTGAACCTGATGCCGAAAAAGATCGAGACTGAAAACCAGTTTCTGCGCCTGTTATCCAACTCTCCCCTACAGATTGATATCCAGCTGTTGCGTATTGATAGCCGTGAATCAAAGAATACGCCGGCCGAGCATCTGAATAACTTCTACTGCGATTTCGACGATATTCAGAACGACAATTTTGATGGCCTGATTGTGACGGGCGCACCGTTGGGATTAGTCGATTTCTGTGATGTTGTTTATTGGCCACAGATCGCGCGTGTCATCGAGTGGGCAAAAGAGCATGTTACCTCCACATTATTCGTGTGTTGGGCTGTGCAGGCTGCTCTCAATATCCTCTACGGCATTCCAAAAATGACCCGTAAAGAAAAGCTATCTGGCGTTTATTCGCATCAAACATTGCAACCCCATGCGTTGTTGACCCGCGGGTTTGATGAAACGTTCCTGGCTCCACATTCTCGCTATGCGGATTTCCCGGTTGATGTGATTCGGCAGCATACAGATTTGGATATTCTGGTTGAGTCGGAGCAGGCTGGCGCCTATCTGTTTGCCAGCAAAGATAAGCGCCTGGCGTTTGTTACCGGACACCCAGAGTATGATGCCCTGACGCTAGCGGGAGAGTTTTTCCGTGATTATGACGCCGGATTGGATCCGGCTGTACCGGTTAACTATTTCCCTGACGACAACCCTGAACTGGCACCTAAAGCGAGCTGGCGTAGCCACGGCCATCTGCTTTTTGTTAACTGGCTGAATTATTATGTCTACCAGATTACGCCTTATGATTTACGTCGAATGAACCCTACGCTGGATTAATCCATCTCCCTTCTTTTCTCTAAGGCACCTTTAAGGTGCCTTTCTTTTTTGTGCTGAATCATTTCATTTCTTCTAATGAGTGAAAGTCATTTCTTTTCTCTTCCTATTTTTATCTTCATTTTTATTAATGGCTTATGATTAATTTTATATAAAAATGGAAATTGTTTTTGATTTTTTTTTTCTTGTATTACGCTTAATTCTGTCGGCTAAGAAATGTACATACTGGTTTGCCGATTTGGCGGTTGTTGATGAATGAAGCGGAATCTGAAAAGGAACCACGAATGATGCAGCAGACGATAAACAGAGAATTGGCGTTTAGTCAGCGTTTTGGTGAAGGTGAGAAGCAAATTCTTACGGAGGAAGCGATTGATTTTTTAACGGAGCTGGTTGCGCATTTTACACCGGCACGTAATCAGTTGCTCGCCGAACGGCAGCTCCAGCAGCGTAATATCGATCAGGGTAAGCTGCCTGATTTTATTTCAGAAACGGCTTCCATTCGTGATAAGGCGTGGACAATACGCGGTATTCCCGATGACCTTCAGGATCGTCGTGTTGAGATTACCGGCCCGGTTGAACGCAAGATGGTAATCAATGCATTGAATGCCAATGTGAAAGTTTTCATGGCGGACTTTGAGGATTCTCTGTCACCGGGATGGGAAAAGGTCATCGACGGGCAAATCAACTTACGGGATGCCGTACGCGGTACGATTTCCTATATCAATGAAGCAGGAAAAATTTACCAGTTGAAGCCCAATCCTGCCGTATTGATTTGCCGCGTGCGCGGTTTGCATCTGCCTGAAAAACATGTGTCCTGGCAGGGGGAGGCCATTCCTGGCAGCCTGTTTGACTTCGCACTGTATTTTTTCCACAACTATCAGGAATTGCTGAAGAAAGGTAGCGGCCCTTACTTCTATCTGCCCAAGACGCAGTCATGGCAGGAAGCGGCCTGGTGGAATGATGTTTTCTGCTATACGGAAGATCGTTTTGACCTGCCGCGCGGGACGATCAAAGCGACGGTGTTGATTGAAACATTGCCTGCCGTTTTCCAGATGGACGAAATTCTCTATCACTTACGCGATCATATCGTTGGGCTGAACTGTGGCCGCTGGGACTATATATTCAGCTATATCAAAACATTAAAGAACCACGGCGATCGCGTTCTGCCTGACCGCCAGTCGGTAACGATGGAAAAACCTTTCCTTAGCGCTTACTCACGACTGTTGATCAAAACCTGCCATCGCCGTGGCGCGTTCGCCATGGGTGGGATGGCGGCGTTCATCCCAAGTAAGGATGCGGAACGCAATAACTGGGTGTTGGATAAGGTACGTAAAGACAAAGAGCTGGAAGCTCACAATGGGCATGATGGCACCTGGGTGGCTCATCCGGGGTTGGCCGATGCGGTGATGGAGGTGTTCGATCGGGCGTTAGGTGGGCGTAAAAATCAGCTCGATATTCGCCGTGAACAGGATGCGCCTATTCGCGCTGAGGAATTGCTGGAGCCTTGTCCGGGCGAGCGCACGGAAGTGGGGATGCGCGCGAATATTCGCGTTGCGGTGCAGTACATCGAGGCATGGATATCCGGCAATGGCTGCGTCCCGATTTATGGGCTGATGGAGGATGCGGCGACGGCAGAAATCTCCCGCACCTCAATCTGGCAGTGGATTCGCCACGGCAAGACATTGAGCGATGGTCGAGTGATCACCAAGGCGCTGTTCCGTCAGATGCTGGCCGAAGAGATGTTTGTGATTCAGGAGGAGCTCGGCGATGCCCGTTTCAGTGGAGGGCGCTTTGATGACGCCGCCCGGCTGATGGAGCAAATCACCACGCAAGATGAGCTGATCGACTTCCTGACACTACCTGGCTACGCACTGCTTGATTAATCCTGACTGATAATAAAAGGAACCTCTGCTATGACGACCTCTCGTACCCAACAAGTCCAGCATATTGAAAAAGAGTGGAAAACCGCCCGCTGGGAAGGGATTACGCGCCCCTACAGCGCAGAAGATGTGATTAATCTACGGGGTTCGGTGAACCCGGAATGTACGCTCGCGCAGCTCGGTGCTGCGAAGCTGTGGAACCTGCTGCATGGTGACGCGCGCAAAGGTTATGTGAATTGCCTGGGCGCGCTGACAGGCGGACAGGCTTTACAGCAGGCGAAAGCGGGCATTGAGGCGATTTACCTTTCCGGCTGGCAGGTGGCGGCGGATGCCAATCTGGCGTCCAGTATGTATCCCGATCAGTCGCTCTACCCAGCGAACTCCGTGCCCGCAGTGATTGAACGCATCAATAATACGTTTCGGCGTGCCGATCAGATTCAGTGGGCGAACCACATTGAGCCGGGTGACAAGCGTCATACCGACTACTTCCTGCCGATTGTGGCGGATGCGGAGGCGGGATTTGGCGGCGTGTTGAATGCGTTTGAGCTGATGAAATCGATGATTGAAGCGGGTGCTGCGGCGGTTCATTTCGAGGATCAACTGGCATCAGCGAAGAAATGCGGGCACATGGGGGGCAAGGTGCTGGTGCCGACGCAGGAAGCCATTCAGAAACTGGTTGCGGCGCGTCTGGCGGCGGATGTCTTGGGTGTGCCGACCTTACTGGTTGCGCGAACCGATGCGGATGCAGCGGATTTGCTGACTTCCGATTGTGATGAGTATGACCGTGATTTCATCACCGGAGAACGTACGGTGGAAGGCTTCTATCGCACGCGAGCTGGAATTGAGCAGGCAATCAGCCGCGGTTTAGCCTACGCACCGTATGCCGATTTGGTGTGGTGCGAAACCTCAACGCCGGATTTATCGCTGGCGCGTCGTTTTGCCGAAGCAATCCATGCGAAGTTCCCCGGTAAGCTGTTGGCGTACAACTGTTCACCTTCCTTTAACTGGAAGAAGAATCTGGATGACAGCACGATTGCGCGTTTTCAGGATGAGCTGTCGGCGATGGGCTACAAGTACCAATTCATTACGCTGGCCGGCATTCACAGCATGTGGTTCAACATGTTCGACCTGGCGCATGCCTATGCGCAGGGTGAAGGGATGCGGCACTACGTAGAAAAAGTGCAACAGCCTGAATTTGAGGCGATTAAAGACGGCTATACCTTCTCATCACACCAGCAGGAAGTGGGTACCGGCTACTTCGATAAGGTGACGAACATCATTCAGGGAGGCGAGTCTTCAGTGACGGCGCTGACGGGATCGACGGAAGAACAGCAGTTCTGATCCTGACCCGGTCAGTGTTCGGCTGGCCGGGTTTCATCTGGAGATCATGATGACGCGTGACCTTGAAAAGTTGGTGGCGCAGACGATCCTACAAGGATTTGATGCGCAATATGGACGTTTTCTTGAAGTGACGGCGGGGGCGCAGCAGCGCTTTGAACAGGCTGACTGGCCTGCCGTACAGCAGGCGATGAAACAGCGTATTCACCTATACGATCACCACGTTGGTTTGGTGGTCGAACAGTTGCGCTGTATTACCGGTATCCGCTGCGATGATGCGGATTTTTTAGCGCGCGTGAAGCATATCTACACCCGCTTACTGCCAGACTACCCGCGTTTTGAGATTGCCGAGAGTTTCTTTAATTCCGTCTACTGTCGGCTGTTTAACCATCGGGAACTGACGCCGGATAAGTTGTTTGTTTTCAGCTCTCAGCCTGAACAACGTTTTCGTGAGATTCCCCGACCTATCGCCAAGACGTTTGTGCCCACTGACGGTTGGCAGAACATGTTGGAAAAGCTGCTGGGTGATGTGCCACTGCGGTTACCGTGGGAGGATTTACCGCGTGATATTGGCTATATCGTTACGTATTTACAGCGCACGTTTTCTGCGGAGCAGCTTGCTCAGGCGACGTTACAGGTGGCTAACGAACTGTTTTATCGTAACAAAGCGGCCTGGCTGGTGGGCAAGCTGTCGCTCCCTGACGGTATTGTTCCGTTCCTGTTGCCGATTCATCACAATGAACGTGGTGCGCTATTTATTGATACCTGCTTAACCAGCCAGGCGGACGCCAGCATTGTGTTTGGTTTCGCCCGTTCTTACTTCATGGTGTATGCCCCGCTGCCGTCTGCGCTGGTCGCCTGGCTGCGGGATATTTTGCCGGGGAAGACGACGGCGGAGCTTTACCTGGCGATTGGCTGTCAGAAACACAGTAAAACTGAGTATTACCGTGAATATTTGCACTACATTGCCGAATCAGAAGAGCAGTTCATCATCGCTCCCGGCGTGAAAGGGATGGTGATGCTGGTGTTTACGCTGCCTTCTTTCGATCGCGTCTTTAAGGTCATCAAAGATCGTTTTGCGCCACAGAAAGAGGTGAGTGCGGAGCGGGTCATGGCGTGTTATCAACTGGTGAAAGAACACGATCGCGTCGGGCGTATGGCGGACACGCAGGAATATGAAAACTTCGTCATTGATAAGCACCGTATTAGCTCGGAACTGCTGGATGAACTTTGGCGTGAGGTGCCGGATAAGCTGGAAGATCTGGGCGATCGGTTGGTGATCAGGCACTTGTACATGGAACGCCGGATGACGCCGTTGAATCTCTATCTGGAGCAGGCAAACGCACAGCAGTTGCATGATGTGATTGAAGAATACGGCAATGCGATCAAACAGCTGGCTGCGGCGAACATTTTCCCCGGCGACATGCTATTCAAGAATTTCGGCGTCACGCGCCATGGGCGAGTCGTGTTCTATGACTACGATGAAATTTGCTACATGACCGAGGTGAACTTCCGCAAAATACCGCCACCGCGTCACCCGGAAGATGAGCTGGCCGCCGAACCGTGGTACAGCGTCGCGCCGAATGATGTGTTTCCCGAAGAGTTTCCCCATTTCCTGTGTAGCGACCGCCACATTCGTACGCTGTTTGAGGAAATGCACGGCGATCTGTTTTGCGCGGATTACTGGCGAGCACTACAGCAGCGCATCCGGGAAGGGCACATTGAGGATGTGTACGCCTACCGACGCCGCAAGCGCTTCAGCCAGCGTGCTGATCCGCGGTACACAACTGCTGAGAAGGATTCTGGTTTTTGTCGTTATCCGGCGTAAAAAATTATGCAGCGGTGGGTTTGACCGCCGAGTGAGCGACAGGACGTCGCGAAAGCCAGTGCCGCGTATGGAACGCGTCACTGGCGGCTCGACTAGCGGTCAGGAACACCGATGGAACCGCGTCAGCGGCATAATTTAGCCGGAAAGCCTGGGTACACAGGGCGGCGGCGACTGAGCGCCCTGTGTCGGGCGCGTGCTACGAAGTAGCATGAAAATAACGGCACTATTGCGCACGAAACCTTCCACAGTCTGCATAAACATGCGCCTAAAAGGCTTATAACCCGCTGTATTCCTGCATCACCTGTTTCGCAGCTTTGATCACCAGCGCGCCGAGTTCTGTGACGCGGTCGTCCGTGATGCGAGATACGGGGCCAGAGATGGAAATGGCAGCGAAGGCTTCCTGATGTTCATCCAGAATACAGGCCGCGATGCAGCGTAGCCCCAGCGCATGCTCTTCATCATCGAAGGAGTAACCCTGCTTGCGAATCAGCGACAAATTTTCCTTGAGGGCTTGTGGCGAGCTGAAAGTGTGCGGTGTGTAGCCGTGCAGCCCTTTCTTGTGTAGCAACTGTGTGACCTGCGCATCGGGCAAATGCGCCAGAAACGCTTTCCCGGCACCGGAAGCATGCATCGGTAGCTTACCGCCGATCGGTGCAGACATACGCATCAGCGCCGTACATTGCACCTGATCGATGATGATCGCCTGACTGTCTGTCTGATCGAGTACAGCCAGATTGACGGTTTCGCCCGAGTCTTCCATCAACTTGCGTACTATCGGATGCACAATCGCCAGCAGGTTGCGGCTTTGCAGAAAGCTGCTGCCGACGATAAAGGCGTGTGAGCCAATCGTCCACAGCCCCAGATCGCCAACCTGACGCACAAAGCCCTGCTGCTGCATGGTGGTGAGTAGACGGTGGGTCGTGGAATTCGGTAAACCGGCCTGCTGAGCGAGATCGGTTAGCGCCACGCTGCCGTTGGCTTTGGCGATATATTCAAGCAACGTCAGGCCACGGGTCAGCGACTGAACCTGCCCGGTTGGCTGTGCAGCGGTTCCCGTGCTGGCTCTGGGTTTTTTCCCGCGTTTGGCTGGCTCTGGTGGCGTCATGGCATCGATTCCTTTTTGTGGTAATGGAATTGATTTTCGTTTTTTTACCACAGAATGCAACTCTTCTTTCTCTGTGTTTTTTATCGGCAAATGACCTGAAAAAGTCTCATGCTACACCGCGTCAGCGTGTTCACAACTTATGCTAGGATAGACACAACATATCGTATTTATTGGCCGAGAATGGGGTTCGCGTGAGTAATCGGGTAGACGAATTGCGGCGTCAGTTGGCGCAACGCATTATGGTGCTGGATGGTGGTATGGGAACCATGATCCAGGGTTATCGCCTGCAGGAAGCAGATTATCGCGGCGAGCGTTTTGCCGACTGGCCGAGCGATGTGAAGGGAAATAACGATCTGCTGGTGCTCACCAGGCCGCAGGTGATTAGTGAAATCCATGACGCCTATCTGGAAGCCGGTGCCGACATTCTCGAAACCAACACCTTCAACGCCACCACCATTGCGATGGCGGACTATGATATGCAATCGCTGTCGGCGGAAATTAATACCGTTGCCGCACAGCTCGCGCGTGCCAGTGCGGATAAATGGACGGCATTAACGCCGGATAAACCGCGTTATGTTGCCGGCGTGCTTGGCCCGACGAACCGCACTGCCTCGATCTCCCCCGATGTTAACGATCCCGCGTTTCGCAACGTCAGTTTTGATCAACTGGTGGACGCGTATCGCGAATCGACACGCGCCTTGATCGCGGGCGGCGTCGATCTGATTATGATCGAAACCATCTTCGATACCTTGAATGCTAAAGCGGCGAGCTTCGCGGTCGAAAGCGAATTTGAGGCACTGGGGATCGTCCTGCCAGTGATGATTTCCGGCACGATCACGGATGCGTCAGGGCGTACGCTATCCGGCCAGACAACCGAAGCGTTTTACAACTCTCTACGCCATTCGCGCCCGCTCTCGTTCGGTTTGAACTGTGCGCTGGGGCCGGATGAACTGCGCCAGTATGTCGCTGAGCTATCACGTATTTCAGAATGCTATGTGAGCGCGCACCCCAATGCAGGACTGCCCAATGCCTTCGGGGAGTACGATTTAGATCCGGCCGATATGGCGAAACATATCGGCGAATGGGCGCGATCCGGTTTTCTGAATATCGTCGGCGGCTGCTGTGGATCGACACCCGCGCATATTGCCGCGATGGCGAAAGTGGTGGAAGGCGTGCCGCCGCGTAAGCTGCCGGAGATCCCGGTCGCCTGCCGCTTATCCGGTCTGGAACCGCTGACTATCGATGCCAAGACCCTATTTGTTAACGTGGGGGAACGGACGAACGTTACCGGTTCTGCGCGTTTTAAGCGACTGATTAAAGAAGAAAAATACAACGAAGCGCTGGATGTCGCCCGTCAGCAGGTGGAAAGCGGCGCACAGATCATCGATATCAACATGGATGAAGGCATGCTGGATGCGGAAGCGGCGATGGTCCGTTTCCTGAATCTCATTGCTGGCGAGCCGGATATTGCCCGTGTGCCGATCATGATCGATTCCTCAAAATGGGATGTGGTTGAGAAAGGGCTTAAATGCATTCAGGGCAAAGGGATTGTTAACTCGATCTCCATGAAGGAAGGCGTTGAGGCCTTTGTCCACCATGCCAAACTGGTGCGGCGCTATGGTGCTGCCGTGGTGGTCATGGCGTTTGATGAAGTCGGTCAGGCAGATACTCGCGCACGTAAAATTGAAATTTGTCGCCGGGCCTACCGCATCCTGACGGAAGACGTCGGTTTTCCACCGGAAGATATCATCTTCGACCCGAACATCTTCGCCGTGGCAACGGGGATCGACGAACACAACAACTACGCGGTGGATTTCATTGAGGCCTGTGCAGACATCAAGGCGCAACTGCCGCATGCGATGATCTCCGGCGGCGTGTCCAACGTGTCGTTCTCATTCCGTGGCAACGATCTGGTGCGTGAAGCGATCCACGCCGTTTTCCTCTATCACGCCATCCGCAATGGCATGGACATGGGGATAGTGAATGCCGGTCAGTTGGCGATCTATGACGATCTCCCCGCGGAACTACGCGAGGCGGTGGAGGATGTGATCCTGAACCGTCGCAGCGATGCCACCGAACGGATGCTTGAGCTGGCGGAAAAATATCGCGGCAGCAAAACAGAAGATGAAGGCAGTAAAACGCAGGCGGAATGGCGCGGCTGGGATGTGAAGAAGCGTCTGGAATATTCGTTGGTGAAAGGCATTACCGAATTTATTGAGCTGGATACTGAAGAAGCGCGTCAGCAGGCCGCACGGCCGATAGAAGTTATTGAAGGCCCGTTGATGGATGGGATGAACGTTGTCGGCGACCTGTTCGGTGCAGGGAAAATGTTTCTGCCACAGGTAGTGAAATCTGCTCGCGTCATGAAGCAGGCGGTGGCCTACCTCGAACCCTATATTGAAGCCAGTAAAGCCAAAGGTACGTCAGCCGGAAAGATCCTGCTGGCGACGGTAAAAGGCGACGTTCACGATATCGGTAAAAACATCGTCGGCGTGGTGCTGCAATGTAACAACTACGAAATTATCGATCTGGGCGTGATGGTGCCGACGGATAAGATCCTGAAGACCGCGCGTGAAGAGAAGGTCGATATCATCGGGCTGTCTGGGCTGATTACGCCGTCGCTGGATGAAATGGTCAACGTAGCGAAAGAGATGGAGCGTCAGGGCTTTACGCTGCCGCTGCTGATTGGCGGCGCGACGACCTCTAAAGCGCACACTGCCGTGAAGATTGAACAAAACTACAGCGGCCCGACGGTCTACGTGCAGAATGCGTCCCGCTCTGTTGGTGTGGTGTCAGCGCTGCTGTCTAGTACGCAATATGACGACTTTGTTGCGCGTACCCGTAAAGAGTACGAAACGGTGCGTATTCAGCATGCGCGTAAAAAGCCGCGAACGCCGCCAGTGACGCTGGAAGCGGCGCGCGCTAACGCCTCTGCGCTGGACTGGGAAAATTATACGCCGCCGGTTGCGCATCGTCTCGGTGTTCAGGAAGTGACGGCCAGCATTGAAACGCTGCGTAACTACATCGACTGGACGCCGTTCTTTATGACCTGGTCGCTGGCGGGGAAATATCCCCGCATTCTGGAAGATGAGGTGGTGGGAGAAGAGGCCAAACGCCTGTTTGCCGATGCCAATGCGATGTTGGATGACTTATCCGCACGTGGGGCGCTGAATCCTCGTGGGGTGGTGGGATTATTCCCGGCGAACCGCGTTGGGGATGACGTGGTGATTTATACCGATGAACGGCGCGACACGGTGCTGTCAGTCAGTCACCATCTGCGCCAGCAGACGGAGAAAACCGATTTTCCGAACTATTGTCTGTCCGACTTCGTGGCGCCGAAGTCCAGCGGTAAGCCAGATTATCTCGGTGCCTTCGCGGTGACCGGTGGGCTGGAAGAAGATACGTTAGCCGATCAATGGGAAGCTCAGCATGATGATTACAACAAGATCATGGTGAAGGCGATCTCTGACCGTCTGGCGGAAGCTTTTGCAGAATACCTGCATGAGCGCGTGCGTAAAGTTTACTGGGGCTATGCGCCGAATGAGAACCTCAGTAATGAGCTGCTGATTCGGGAAAACTATCAGGGGATTCGCCCTGCGCCGGGCTATCCGGCTTGCCCGGATCACACGGAGAAAGTGCAAATCTGGCAGCTGTTGGATGTGGAAAAGCATACCGGCATGAAGTTAACTGAATCCTATGCCATGTGGCCGGGCGCGTCGGTATCCGGCTGGTACTTCAGCCACCCCGACAGCAAATACTTCGCCGTCGCGCAAATCCAGCACGATCAGGTAGAGGATTACGCGGTGCGCAAAGGTATGGAAGTGAGTGAGGTGGAGCGCTGGTTAGCGCCGAATTTGGGTTATGATGCGGATTAAATTGCGACCTAAGTCGAGTATGACAACATCAACCTTGGAGAGGTTGTCATCTCAACTATGTCAGTGAGGGGGCGTTTCGTGCGTGATAGACCACATTATTTCTCTGTGGTACTAGCGCCACGCCCGCTCAGGGCGCTCAATCGCCGCTGCCCTGAGAACCCAGGCTTTCTGGCGAAATTATACCGCTGCGCGGTTCCTTCGGCATTCGAGAACGCTAATCGTGCCGCTAGTGACGCGCTCCCGGCGCGGCACTAGCTTTCGCAGCGTCCATGCTGCTCACACGGCGTCCTCGTCCGCCTCAGTATAATTTTTAACGCCAGTTGGAAAACAAAACTGATTAGCTCGTGGATGTTTTCTGCCTCTAAACCTGTCATCACATGAAACTCATTATGATGAGAATAGTTATCAGTCTTATTGATGCGTCTGTCTCGCAATGATAAGGTGATTAACAATCTCTGCGGCGAATATGTCGCTGCGTCTCACGCTATGTCCGTTAACTGCAGGCCTGATTCTGGGCGTTAAACAGGATGAGGGTATTTTCCCGCTCATGCTCAAACGACTCTTTTCCATTGAGGATTTCTTCGACATCGGTGAACGTTACGGGATTGATTACCACTTCCCGCAGCTGTCGTCTTGCCGCGATCGCACGAAAGAAAAGCGTATCGTGGTGCAGGGGGATGTCGAAGAGATGACGCTATCTTCCGGTATTTGCCTGACGAATTCCAATGTGCGCGTGTTGCAGCCTTACGAATCGACCTCTTTGCACTGCTGCCCGTTTTATACGCTGGTGGTGCTGGAAGGGTGCGTCGCGCTGCGCCTGAACGGTAAAGAATTTGTTGTGCGATCGGGCATGGCATTCAGTACCCGGTTGGGCGACCCGCTAGTCATGAACGCCAGCCACCTTGCGGATTGCCACCTTCGCACCGTATCGCTGGGTATTTTTCCCGCCACTTTTGCTTTGGATCCGCTGTTAGGCTCGCTGCTGAACGAGTGGGAACAAGGGGGAAATCCGACGTTTTTATGGCAGGTTCCCGGCTACTTGTTATCTGGGTTGCAGCACGCGCTGGAAAACACTACGCCGGGATTATCGCGCCAGATGATGTTGGAAGGCGTGATGCTACAGCTGCTGGGGCAAGGCCTGTCATTCGGGCAACGTGGCGGAGAACGGCGCGTATTGCCTCCGCCCGGCGAACAGGAGCGGCTGGAGAACGTTCGACGGCGTCTGGCACAACAGCCTGAAAAAGAGTACACCCTTAATGAGCTGGCGCAGCTGGCCGCGATGAGCAGCAGCAGCCTGCGTACCAAGTTTCGTCAGGCATATGGTCATTCGGTCTTTGACTACCTGCGCGACTGCCGGCTGGAATTGGCCCGTCGCTATCTGGCGCAGGGATACAGCGTGCAGCAGGCGGCCTGGATGTCGGGCTACCAGCACGCGACCAACTTTGCCACGGCTTTCCGGCGGCGTTATGGTATTGCGCCAAGCGATGCGCGCATGGTCAGCTAACGCTTCCCTTTATCACTCCTCTGAACCTTATTGATGTCAGAGGCTGCCTGCCTGACGCTTTCCCACTGAGTTCCCGTTTTGTCATTACGCATACGCACGCTGTCACTGCGCATAGCTATCACAAGACTAAAAACAGTAATAATTCTTATTTACAATAATAAGGTCTGTGGAGATTCCCATGTTCAGAAAAACGCGGCTGGCGCTGGTGGTCGGCTGTTTCACCAGTGGATTTACGGTGTCGGTACTGGCGCAGGATACGCCATCCTCTTCTTCTCCGGGTGATACGGTCGTCGTCACGTCTCAAACGCAACGCGGGGCGACCAAGCTGGAAACGCCGGATGTCGAGACTCCTCAGGCCGTTTCTATCATTACGCGCGATCAGATTCAGGAGCAGGGCGCGACCAGCGTTCGGCAGGCGGTCGGCTATACGCCGGGCGTGTATAACAATCAGATCGGCGCGTCCAACCGCTTTGACTACATGGTACTGCGCGGCTTTTCCGACGGTAGTCTGGATAACGTCTATCTCGACGGGCTGAAGATGATGGGGGATACCAACTCCCATAGCTCGCTGGTTATCGATCCCTGGTTCCTCGACAGCATTGAAGTGGTCAGAGGCCCGGCGTCCGTCCTCTACGGGCGTTCTTCTCCGGGTGGGATTGTGGCGCTGAATTCCCGCCAGCCGTCGTTCGATCGCAGCGGACAGATCAAACTGTTCGCAGGCAACAATGCACAACGTGGTGCGGCGTTCGATGTCACCGGCCCGCTGGATGATGACGAACGTTTTGCGTTCCGTCTGGGTGGGATGGTCCGTGAAGCGGATACCCAATTTGGGCCGCTGAAAGAAGAACGCTATGCGATTGCGCCCAGCCTGCTGTGGCGGATTTCCGACAAGACACGGCTGGAATTGATGGCTTACCTGCAACGCGATCCTGAGGGCGGAAGCCATTCGGGTTTACCGTATGAAGGCACGGTGGTGGCGCATAACGGGCGGAAAATCTCGAACACCTTCTATGAAGGGGAAGAGAATTATGAGAAGTACGATCGTAAGCAAAACATGGTGGGATACAACTTTGAGCATGGTTTCGATAACGGCTGGGCAGTGCGCCAAAAGCTGCGTTATCTGCGTACCAAAGTGCATTTGGATCAGGTGTACGCCTACGGCTGGGAACCATTGGGTAACAATACGCTGACCCGTTATTACTCGGGTTCCCGCGAGTCGCTGTCCGCGTTAACGTTAGATAACCAGCTTGATGGCAGCGTGGATACCGGTGCGGTGAACCATCGTCTGTTGGTGGGGATCGACTATCAGCAGCGTAATAATAATGTGGACTGGCCTTCTGGCACCTTCCCGGCGATTGACGCGTTTAATCCCGTTTATGGTTCCGGGCCAACAGGTATGTCCAGCTCGCAGGAAAGACACAAACTGCAACAGACGGGGATCTACGTTCAGGATCAAATGAGCTGGGAGCGCTGGCGCTTAACGCTGGGTGGTCGCCACGATCAAGTAAAAGTGACCCACGTTAACCACACCAAAGGCACACACAGCGAGTTGGATAAAAACAACTTTAGCTCACGTGCGGCTTTGCTCTATCTGTTTGATAACGGCTTTGCGCCATATGTCAGCTATTCCACGGCCTTTACGCCAACCAGCTTCGCCGATGATAACGGCAACGTACTGGAACCAATGAAAGGCAAGCAGTGGGAAGCCGGGATGAAGTATCAGCCGGAAGGTTCTCAAGATCAGTACAGTCTGTCGGTCTTCCGTATTAATCAGAAGAACGTGGCGACAAAAGTTCAGCCTAACGACCCTTACCGTTCTGTAGGTGAAATTGAATCGGAAGGCGTTGAACTGGAGGCCGTGAGCCATATTACCGATAATCTGCGTCTGCAAGCCGCTTATACCTATACGGATATTCGCTATAAGAAAAGCAGCGTGGCTGAGCAAGGGAAACGGGCGGTGTACGCACCGCGCAATCAGGCCAGCGCCTGGGCCAGCTATGATGTCAAAAGTGGTCTGCTGGACGGCCTGACGATTGGCTCTGGCATACGTTACGTGAACGGGGTGACCTCCGATCGCGCCAACACCCACACGCTGCCTTCTTATACGCTGGTGGATATGGCGATAGGATACGATCTCTCGAAGGTGGGTCTGAAAGGGCTAAGCGCGCAGCTTAATGTCAACAACCTGACCGATAAACGTTATGTTGCTTCCTGTAACTCGCTGGAATTCTGTTACTTCGGTGCCGAGCGCAGCGTAATCGGCAGCGTATCTTATTCGTTCTGATCGCGTGTTTTGCCGCAATAAAACGAAAGCCGGGTTTCCCCGGCTTTTTCATATCATGTATTCGCTAACGATCAATACAGGCCAATTGCCTTCCACCACAGCAGACCTGCGCTCATGAAGATTGCCTGATTGACCAGACTGACGACGAAGCCGGTGCGCCACCAGATGGCGGTGGGCACGTAGCCCGCGCCGAACAGGATGGGGCCGCGCGCGTGGGTATATTGCGTCAGTGAACAGTACAGGCTGCTGGTAAACGCCAGCATGAATGCCATCGGCACCGCCGGAATGTTCAGGTTGATCCCGACACCCAGGAACACCGCAAAAAGCGCGGCGATCTGCGCGTTGCCGCTGGCGAAGAAATAGTGGGTGTAAAAATAGGCCGCATTCAGCAGCAACAGCACCAATACCCAACTGGTTCCCTGCATTAAGTGGCCGATGTTGCTGCCGATGAGATCGCCAAACCAGTTCGTGAAGCCGAGCTTTTTCAACTGATTCGCCATCATCAGCAGCGCGGCGAACCAAATCAGCGTATCCCAGGCGCCTTTCTCGCTTTTCACGTCTTCCCAGCTCAGTACGCCGGTTAACAGCAGGAAAGACAGCCCAACGAACGAGGCTGTCGTGGCATCCACGCCTAATTTATCGCCAAAAATCCACAGCACCAGCAGGAGGATAACGGTGAAGGCCATCAGCCATTCACCGCGGCTCATGTTGCCCATCTTTGCCAGTTCGGCGACGGCCAGTTTTGGCGCATCCGGCGTATGGCGAATTTCCGGTTTGGTTAGCCAATAGACGAGCAGGGGGACAACAGCCAGAGAGATTAAACAAGGCACGAGCGCTGCCAGAAACCAGCTTCCCCAGGTGATGGTTACCCCCGCGTTGGCTGCAAGCTTCACCGCCAGCAGGTTGCCGGTGTAGGCGGTCATAAACAGCGCTGCCGTCACATCGTTAACGTTACCGATGCAGGTAATCAGGAAGGTACCGATCTTACTGCGTGAGGCATCTTCCGGTTTGGAATCAAAGCTGCGCGATAGCGAATCGGCAATCGGATAAATAATCCCGCCGCAGCGTGCGGTATTGCTCGGCATCGCAGGGGACAGCACCAGATCGGCGAAGGCCAGCCCGTAAGCCAGACCCAGCGTGCGTTTCCCAAGCAGGCGGATCATCTGCAAGGCGATGCGGCGGCCCAGACCCGTTTTGATAAATCCGCGCGCGATCATGAATGCCACAACAATCAGCCAGATCAGCGAGCTGTTCAGGTCGCTGAGTGCGGTCTGTATCGCGCCGCTGGCTGTTTTATCCCCTGCGGCATACGTCAGCGCAAAGAGCGTGATACTGATAATACCGATAGCCCCAATCGGGAGCACGTTAGCGACAATAGACACGATCGTTGCGACGAAAATGACGGCTGAGTGCCAGGCGGCGGGACTTAAGCCCGTTGGGGGTTCCATTTGCCAAAACAAGGCGGCGATGGCAAGAATCACGATCAGTGGGAGCCAGTTCAGTCCATACGAGGTTTTCGTCTTCATCCATTTTCCTTACACGAGCTAGCGGAATACTGCGGGGTTATAACCCATAAGAGTTATAGGGATAAAAAGAGCATAGCGCTAACCGGGGAAGGTGTGAGGCAAAATTATGGGCTTATTGATTTGGATTCTGTTTTTTAAATATTGTCAGTTAATTAATTTTTATCAGTAATTGATTACTGAATGATTTTTCTCCAGCGCGGGCTGCCTCGCAGTAAGGCCTGCTAACATCTGGTAAGATGGTCGTTCATTACGTCATCAACAGATCGTATTTCATCAACACATGTTTAGCTGGAGGCGCGGATTTTTTGTTAACACTGCTGAATCTCCTTTCTGCGATTGCGTTACTGGTGTGGGGCACTCACATTGTCCGTACCGGTATTATGCGGGTTTATGGCACCCAGTTACGGCGGGTTCTCAGCGACAGCGTTGAGAAAAAACCGTTAGCTTTTATGGCTGGTATTGGCGTTACTGCGCTGGTGCAGAGCAGCAATGCGACCGCGTTGCTGACAACCTCGTTTGTCTCACAGGGGCTGGTGGCGCTAACGCCTGCGCTGGTGATTATTCTCGGGGCAGATGTCGGGACGGCACTGATGGTGCGAATTCTGACGTTCGACCTGTCCTGGCTTTCTCCGCTGCTGATTTTTCTTGGCGTGATATTTTTCCTCAGCCGCAAGCAGACGCGGGTTGGGCAGATTGGCCGTGTGGCGATTGGGCTCGGGCTGATTCTGCTGGCGCTGGAAATGATTGTCGTGGCTGCTGCCCCGATCACGCAGACGTCGGGCGTGAAGGTGCTGTTTTCCTCGTTGACGGGCGACGTCATGCTGGACGCGCTGGTTGGCGCGTTGTTCGCGGTGATTACCTATTCCAGTCTGGCGGCGGTACTGCTGACGGCAACCTTGACGGCAAGCGGTGTGATTTCGCTGGAAGTAGCGATGTGTCTGGTCATTGGGGCCAATCTGGGCAGCGGGTTACTGACGATGATGAGCACCTCGACGCAGAATGCGGAAGGTCGACGCGTGGCGCTCGGCAGCATGCTATTCAAGCTGATCGGGTGTCTGGTCGTGCTGCCGCTGGTTGAGCCGCTTTCGCGCTGGCTGACGCGTATTCCGTTGGGTGCCGAAGAGCTGGTGATCTACTTCCACCTGTTTTACAACCTGATTCGTTGCCTGCTGCTGATTCCGCTTACCGGCGTGGTGGCGCGCCTGTCCTGCGCGATGATTGCTGATTCACCGCAGGTCGATGTCCAGATGAAACCGCGCCATTTGGATACCAGTTCGCTGGACACGCCAGCGCTGGCGTTAGCCAACGCCGCGCGGGAAACGCTGCGAATTGGCGATGTGCTGGAGCAGATGCTGCGGTTGTACCGCGAAGTGTTGCAGGGCGACCATATGCAACGCCGGGAAATTCGCCGGCTTGATGATGATGTCGATATTCTTTACACCGCGATTAAGCTCTATCTGGCGCAGATTCAGAAAGATGGCTTAGATGAGCGGGATTCTCGGCGCTGGGCGGAAGTGATCGAAGTGGCGCTGAATCTGGAGCAGGCGGGAGATATTATCGAGCGCATGGCAGACGACATCGCCAATCATTCCTCCGGCGTACGCATGGCGTTTTCTGCACAGGGTCTGGAAGAGTTGAACCATTTGCATGAACAACTGCTGGCGAATCTGCGTCTGGGGCTGTCGGTTTTCCTGTCGGAGGATATCACCAGCGCGAAACGCCTGCGTCGGGCCAAACATCGCTTCCGTATTATGAACCGTCGTTATGCGCACGCGCATGTCGATCGCTTACATCAGCACAACGTACAGAGTCTGGAAACCAGTTCGCTCCATCTGAGTTTACTCGGGGACATGAATCGACTGAACTCACTGTTCTGTGCGGTAGCGTATAACGTATTGATTGTGCAGCAGGATGGTGAGGAAGAACGCGAAGAGTCACCGCTGACACTGTGATTCCCTTTGTAGGGGCTCACTGGATACAGCCGTCTATTTTTATGCTGACTGAGAGATAGTTTCGTGCGCGATAATGCTGCCATTTTCATGCTACCTCGTAGCATGCGCCCGACACGGGACGGTTCAGACGCCGCTTGCCCCGTGACCCCAGGCTTTCGGCGGAAATTATGCCGCTGACGCGGTGCCTTCGTCGATATCGGGCTTAACGGACCGCTTGCGACACGCTCCATGCGTGGCGCAAGCTTTCGCCGCGTCCTGCGGCTCATCCTAAGCCTGCTATCTCCTCTGCATAATTTTTTACGCCGGATAACGGCAAAATCCGCGTCTGCATAAAAATATAACGAAGAGACCGACTACGCGTCGTGAATTTACTCGAACAGGCTGCGGTGCAGCGTCTGCACGACTCGCTCGGCATCATCACCCGGTACCAGGAAGCACAGGTTGTTGCTGCTGGCGCCGTAGCAGATCAGGCGAATACGGAAAGGTTCCAGTACGCCAAACACTTCTTTTCCGACCCCACAGGCCTGAGACAGATTGTTGCCGATCAGTGCGACCAGCGACAGATTCTCTTCAACCTCGACACGACACAGCGATGACAGTTCGGTCAGCAGGGCGCTGGACAGCAGGCTGTCGCCCGTGGAGGTGGAACCGGTGGTGTCGAGCGTCAGCGCGACGTTGACTTCTGACGTGGTGATCAGGTCAACGGAGATGTTGTGACGCGCCAGAATGCTGAACACTTCGGCCAGAAAACCGCGTGCGTGCAGCATGTTCAGGCTATACAGCTTAAGCAGCGTTTGTTTACGACGCAGCGCCAACGCGCGGAACAGCGGCGGGTTTTCGGTTTTATTGCACACTAGCGTACCGCCCGCGGCTGGATCTTTGCTGGAGCCGACAAACACCGGTATATCGCTACGCACAGCGGGCAGCAGCGTCGCGGGGTGCAGGACTTTCGCGCCAAATGTCGCCATTTCGGCGGCTTCTTCAAACATGATCTGGTCGATTCGTTTTGCCGTCGGCACCACGCGTGGGTCGGTGGTGTAAATGCCGGGAACATCGGTCCAGATATCAATCCGGCTGACGTTGAGGGCTTCGCCCAGCAGCGCCGCGGTATAATCGCTACCGCCGCGGCCCAGCGTAGTCGTGCGGCCTTTCGCCTCACTGCCGATGAAGCCCTGTGTGATCACCAGACCTTGCTCAAGGCGCGGCTGCAGCTGGCTGCGCGTCAGTTCGCCCAGCACGTCGCAGTCCGGCTGTGCACGGCCAAAGTGATCGTCTGTGCGCATGATTTTGCGCACATCGAACCATTCTGCCACGACATCACGCTGGCGCAGAATCTCGACAAACAGCAGAGTCGACATGAGTTCGCCGTGGCTGACCAGTTCATCGGTCAACGCGTTGGACGTCGCGAGCGCCGCGGCTTCAGACAGCGTGGTGACGCTGTCTAGCATGCGGTCAATTTCATCGCGAATAACGCTTTGGTTGGTCAGCCTATCGATGATGGCGTATTGGATCTGGCGGATTTTCGCCAGATGCTCGGCGCGAATTTCCGGCGCCTGGCCTTCGGCGAGCGCAACCAGTAAATTGGTGATACCTGCCGACGCCGACAGCACCACAACTCGTACATTTGGATTCGATAACACCACATCGGCGCTGCGATTCATGGCGTCAAAGTCCGCCACGCTGGTGCCGCCAAATTTGGCAATAACGGTAGAATTCGCGTTTGCGGAAACTTCAGTTGCAGACATGTCAAAAAACCTCGTGTCAGGGGTAGGCTGTTTTCAGTAAACAGCATTCCATTAATCAGCCTTGGCACAGGGGGAGAGCAGAAGTAGGGGGCAGGCGTAGAAAATGACTACGATACACCCAGAAGCGCTCCACCTTGCTGGACGTCCATCAGGACAAATCCGGTGACAACCCAGAGGATTCAGCCTCTGTAGTCGATAGGGTGAAAGCCGTATTTCACTCCATCTCGGCGTCGCTCCCCCTCGGATATCATCAGCGGATTACGGTTCCTCCGATATCTTACCTGGGCGACGCGCCTCTTCTGGCTTGCACACCGAGTGTGCAAGTACGGTGTTACAAATAACGGGTTATGCGGTTTCTGTCAATAAACAATCTGTCAGTAAACAATCTGTCCGTAACCTACAGGGCATAAATCGCTTTTAGCAAGAAAAGGGATCTCAATCTGGATTTTAAGGGATACAATCGATTCAGTCACTTTGAACTCATGCTTAGAGAGAAAGTCGCATTATGAAAAATATCAATCCAAGCCAAACTGCCGCCTGGCAGGCATTACAACACCATTTTGACGCGATGAAAGAGGTGCAAATCAGCGAGCTGTTTGCACAAGATAGCGATCGTTTCGCGCATTTTTCCGCGACGTTCGACGATCAGATGCTGGTGGATTACTCCAAAAACCGCATCACGGCCGAAACGATGGAAAAACTGCACGCGCTGGCGCGGGAAACCGACCTGTCTGCGGCGATTAAATCCATGTTTTCCGGTGAGAAAATCAACCGCACGGAAGACCGCGCCGTTCTGCACGTTGCCCTGCGTAACCGCAGCAACACGCCGATTCTGGTAGATGGCAAAGATGTGATGCCGGAAGTCAACGCGGTGCTGGCGAAGATGAAAGATTTCAGCGAACGCGTGATCGGCGGTGAGTGGAAAGGCTATACCGGAAAAACGATCACCGACGTGGTGAATATCGGTATCGGCGGCTCCGATCTGGGGCCGTTCATGGTAACGGAAGCGCTGAAGCCGTATAAAAATCACCTCAACATGCACTTTGTCTCCAACGTTGACGGCACGCATATTGCTGAAACGTTGAAGCCGCTGAACCCGGAAACCACGCTGTTCCTCGTCGCGTCAAAAACCTTCACCACGCAGGAAACCATGACCAACGCCCATAGCGCACGCGACTGGTTCCTGAACACGGCGCAGGACGAGAAGCACGTTGCCAAGCACTTTGCCGCGCTGTCCACCAACGCGAAAGCCGTCGGCGAATTTGGCATTGATACCAACAACATGTTCGAATTCTGGGACTGGGTGGGCGGACGCTACTCCCTGTGGTCGGCGATTGGACTGTCGATCATTCTTTCTCTGGGCTTTGAGAACTTTGAAAAACTGCTCAGCGGCGCGCACGCGATGGATAAGCATTTTGCTTCCACGCCAGCGGAGAAAAACCTGCCTGTGCTGCTGGCGCTGATCGGTATTTGGTACAACAATTTCTTCGGTGCCGAAACCGAAGCGATTCTGCCGTATGACCAGTACATGCACCGCTTCGCCGCCTATTTCCAACAGGGAAATATGGAATCCAACGGAAAATATGTCGATCGCAATGGCAATCCGGTGGATTACCAGACTGGGCCAATTATCTGGGGTGAGCCGGGCACGAACGGCCAGCATGCGTTCTACCAGTTGATCCATCAGGGCACCAAGCTGGTTCCGTGTGATTTCATTGCGCCAGCGATTAGCCATAATCCATTGAGCGATCACCACAGCAAGCTACTGTCGAACTTCTTTGCACAGACGGAAGCGCTGGCGTTCGGTAAGAGCCGTGACGTGGTGGAAGCGGAATTTGCGGCGGCAGGCAAAAGCGCCAAAGACGTGGAACACGTGGCGCCGTTTAAAGTCTTTGAAGGCAACCGTCCAACCAACTCCATCCTGCTGCGCGAAATTACCCCGTACAGTCTGGGTGCGCTGATTGCGCTGTATGAGCACAAGATCTTTACTCAGGGCGCGATCCTGAACATCTTCACGTTCGATCAGTGGGGCGTGGAGTTAGGTAAACAACTGGCGAACCGTATTCTGCCAGAGCTGGAAAATGACAGTACGATCGACAGCCATGACAGTTCCACTAACGGGCTGATCAACCGTTTCAAAGCGTGGCGTAACTAAGCGGGCCTGTGCCCTTTGGTTTTTCAATCGCAAGGAGGAAGACATGCAGGTTCGTATTTTGTTGGGACTCGCCGCGGCAGTGCTGCTGGCGGGATGCAGCAGTAGCAGTAGCCAACTCAGCGCCGCCGGGCAGGCCGTGACGTTCACGGATACCAAGCCAGGCAGCGAATGTCAGCTGTTGGGGCAGGCCAGCGGTAGCCAGTCTAACTGGCTGGCGGGCAATCATAGCGATGGCAGTTCTATGCGCGGTGCGGCAAACGATCTGCGTAATAAAGCGGCGGCGATGGGGGGCAATACGGTCTATGGCGCAACCAGTCCGAGTGAGACCTTCTGGTCAAGCTTTGCGCCGCTGGACAGCAAGATGAGCGGCAGCGTCTACAAATGTCCTTAAGCTAGAGAGAAACCGGGTGAGAGTAGGGAAACCTGCTCTCACCTTATAATTAACCTACCGATCGCTCAGTGTCGTCCTGATGCTGTTTCATCCCTAAATCCAGCGGTGTTTTGCTGGCTTCGCCACCGATTTCCCGCGCCAGACGCGGTACCAGATAGCCGGATACCTTCTTCATTAGCGCTTTCACCAAGACGCGCGCCTCGTTGTCATCCACTAGAAAGTGTGCAGCACCCTGTACCTTATCCAGTACGTGTAGGTAATAAGGCAGAATACCCGCGTCAAATAATGCATTGCTGAGTCGGGCGAGCGTTTCTGCGTTGTCATTCACCCCGCGCAGCAGCACGCTTTGGTTGAGCAGCGTCACGCCTGCGCGGCGCAAACGCGCCATACTTTGTGTTAAATCAGGATCAATTTCCTGCGGGTGGTTAATATGCGTCACCAGCAACACCTGAAGCGAACTGCGGGACAGACGATCGCACAGCGCGTCGGTAATACGTGCAGGGATCACCACCGGCAAGCGGCTGTGAATGCGCAGGCGTTTCAGATGCGGGATATGCTCCAGCTCGGTGATTAGCCAGTCCAGCTCGTGGTCTTTGGCCATCAGCGGGTCGCCGCCGGAAAAAATGATCTCATCCAGTTCGGGATGCTGGCGGATATAATCCAGCGCCTGACGCCAGTTGGCCTTATTGCCCTGATTATCCTGATACGGGAAATGGCGGCGGAAGCAGTAGCGACAGTTCACCGCGCAGCCGCCTTTAACCAGCAATAACGCGCGGTTGTGATATTTGTGCAGTAGCCCCGGTACGACACTGTGTTGCTCATCAAGCGGGTCGTGGGTGAAGCCTGGCGTGGCAGTAAACTCCTCGCGTGCGGTTAATACCTGTAGCAGCAACGGATCGTCAGGATTGCCTTTTTGCATCCGTGCAGCGAAGGCGCGCGGTACTCGCAGAGCAAAAAGCCTGCGTGCATCGTTACCTTGTCGGAGTTTAGCGTGATCGTTCAGTGCCAAAAGTTGCAGTAATTCATCAGGATCGGTAATTACGTCTGCAAGTTGCTGCAACCAATCTTCTCTGGAAGGTATATTTAGGGTTACAATGTGTGCCATTTTTTTGGCTTCGTACCAGTATTAAATTGTAGAGGGCCTTTATGGCGACTTATTCTAGCAACGATTTCCGTTCCGGTCTTAAAATCATGTTCGAAGGCGAGCCGTATGCCATCGAATCCAGTGAATTTGTTAAGCCGGGTAAAGGCCAGGCTTTTGCTCGCGTAAAAATGCGTCGTCTGTTGACGGGTTCTCGCGTTGAGAAAACCTTCAAATCTACCGATTCTGCAGAAGGCGCAGACGTTGTAGATACCAACATGAACTACCTGTATAACGACGGTGAGTTCTACCACTTCATGCACCCTGAGACGTTTGAACAGCATCAGGTTGAAGAGAAGACCGTGGGTGATTCTGCAAAATGGCTGCAGGACAACGCTGAATGTATCGTTACCCTGTGGGATGGTCGTCCTATCGCCGTTCAGCCACCGAACTTTATCGAAGCTGAAATCACCGATACCGATCCAGGCCTGAAAGGCGATACCGCAGGTACTGGTGGTAAGCCAGCAACGCTGAGCACCGGCGCGGTCGTTAAAGTGCCATTGTTCGTACAGATCGGCGAAGTGGTCAGAGTTGACACGCGTTCTGGTGAGTACGTTTCACGCGTTAAATAATGTATCTGGAAATGCCGCCTTCTATAAGGGCGGCTTTTTTAATTCCTTTTTTCCTCACTTAAGTTTCCCTCTGTTTTGCTCCTCGTCCGAAAAAACCGTCACAAGCATTAAAATTGGCTACGCTTAAAAAGCAGTCACTTTCGTACCGTTGAAGTCCTACTCTCATAAAGAAGGAACCGAGTATGTTAAAGAAAGCTTTTGTTGCCATTTTCTCTCTGGTTATTCTCTCTGCGGTGGTGGGGTGTAATACCACCCGAGGCGTTGGGCAAGATGTGGAAGCGGGCGGAAAGGCCATTCAGCGCAGCGCCCAATAGAAATAAGTCGTAATAACTTTTCCGAGTGGAAGAAAATGCCGTTTATGGTGTTTTCTTCCCCGCGGCGAGATAATGTGAAAGTGGATCACTCGGAGAAGTAATAATGTCGCCTATTTTCATTACTGTCGGCATGCTGACATTGAGTAACATATTTATGACGTTCGCCTGGTATGGACATCTACGCTATTTCAGCGGCCGTACCTGGATAATTGCCGCATTGGTTAGCTGGGGTATCGCGTTATTCGAATACCTCTTGCAGGTGCCTGCAAACCGGATTGGCTATCAGGTTGCTTCAGCCGGCCAATTGAAAATATTGCAGGAAGTGATCAGCCTTTCCGTATTTATCCCTTTCTCTATGATCATTTTAAAAGAGCCGTTCCGCACCGATTATATTTGGGCGGGGCTGTGTCTCTTAGGCGCGGTTTTCTTTATGTTTCGCGATAAGATCATGGGGTAACACATCGGTTATCCCCTGTGTTGTGACTGATTCGCTCAGGTTACTGATTGACCCAGATAAGGGCTTCTGTCGGGAAGCCGTAGCGTTTGGCTGTAGCGACCAGTTTGTCGCGTGTCGCGGCATCCAGCGTTGGCGTGCGTGAGAGGATCCACAGGTAGTCGCGGTTCGGCCCGCAAATCAGGGCGTAGCGGTAATCGTCATCCAGCTCAATAATGTTGTAACCGCCATAAAACGGCCCGAAGAACGACACTTTTAGTGCGCCTCGCTGAGGCGAGTCCGTGAAATAGGCTTTCCCGGTGCTCTCTTTCCATTCCTGTTTTTCGACATTAAAGCCACGGTTGATAACCTTGATGCCGCCGTCTTCCCGCGGGCTGTAGGTTGCTGTTACGCGTTCGAGATGGCGTTCAAAGCGATGGTCGAGACGGGCGATCTCATACCATGTGCCGAGGTAGCGATTGACGTCAAAATTTTCCACCACGGCGACGTTATCGGGCGGTGTTACGCTACAGGCGACAGAGAAGAGCGCCACCAGCGCGGCAATGCAGGCTTTTCCGCGGCGTCTGATGGTTAATAACAGAGTTTTGAAGAAAAGAGCGTTAAAGCGAATAGCGGTAAAATGCATCATATTGACGTCTCATCGTTTTCATCTCTGTTCCAGTGTAGACGATGAGCGTGGTCCGGCGGGAAAAATAAACGGCCTGCGACGATGTCGTGCAGGCCGTTGAGTACAAATTTACAGTATTACATTTTACAGCGTGACGACGCCGATGACGGTCACCACAGTCAGGATTGCCGCCAGACCGTAGAACACCCATTTCCCGGCAGGAACGTGGATTTTCAGGTCATGCATCGCGTGGTGGATACGGTGTAAGCCACACCAGAGCGGCAGCACGATCATTAGCAGCAAAAAGACGCGGCCGATAAAGCTCTGGCTGAACGCGGCGATGCGTTCATAGGTTAGCGCGTCTGGGAACAGCCCCAGAGGCAGCATCACGCCGACCAGCAGGATAATCACCGGGGCGAAGAACGCGCTCCACATCCCGCCGGCGCCGAACAGGCCCCAGAAAGGCGGTTCGTCAGAACGTTTTGGCGTTGGGTTAATCACGTTATTTCTCCTGTTCAGAATAGTAAGGCGATCGCCAGAACGGCTACGGTTACCACCACGGTGACAGCCCACAGCCCTTTAATGAGTGGCTCTGGCCCCATTTTTTCATCTTTAACGATGATGATGCTGGCTTTTGGCGCCAGTTCAAACCAGGTCTTGGTGTGCAGCACGGCGGCCAGCAGCGCAACGATATTAATCAGCAGCACCAGTGGGTTTTGCAGGAAGCTGACGAAGTGTGCCCAGCCTTCCGGCCCGTTCTTCAGTGCGAAGACGCCGCACATCAGTACGATGCTAAACCAGACGGCGGGGACAGCCGTCCCCTCACGCAGCATATAAAAGCGGTAGAACCCCAGCTTTTTCCACCAGGTCGGCGACATGTCGCGAACATACGCTTTACGTTTAGATGTCATCATTGTCCCTCCCTTATTGTGGTTTCAGCATGGCGATCATGAAGTCTTTCGCGCTCTCGACTTTGCCTTGCTGGATAGCAGCGGCAGGGTCGACGTGCTTCGGACACACTTCTGAGCAGTAGCCCACAAACGTACAGCTCCAGACGCCGTTATTGCCGTTCAACTGCGGCATACGCGCTTTCTTGCCGTGATCGCGGGTGTCCAGGTTATAACGGTGCGCCAGCGTAATCGCCGCCGGGCCGATGAACTCAGGGTTCAGGCCAAACTGCGGACAGGCCGCGTAGCACAAACCACAGTTAATACAGCCGGAGAACTGGTGATACTTCGCCATTTGCGCTGGAGTCTGCTTGTTCGGGCCATCAGCAGGTTTACGATCGTTACCGATGATATACGGCTTGATAGCTTCCAGGCTCTCGATGAAGTGGGTCATATCGACCACTAAATCGCGCTCAATGGGGAAATTGCCCAATGCTTCGACCTTCAGACCGTTCGTGTATTCACGCAGAAAGGTTTTACAGGCCAATTTAGGGACGTTATTCACCATCATGCCGCAGGAGCCACAAATCGCCATACGGCAGGACCAGCGGTAGGAGAGGTCCGGCGCCAGGTTATCTTTGATATAACCCAGTGCATCCAGCAGGGAAGTCTGCGTGTTGTACGGGACATCGAACGTCTCAAAATACGGTTCATTGTCCTGTTCAGGGTTATAGCGCATGACTTCCATTTTCAGGGTTTTGATCGTCTCAGCCATTCGCCTGCTCCTTCTTGCTGCCTTCCTGCGCATCACCTTCTGCACCGTATACGCGTTTGGCCGGTGGCAGCTTGGTAATTTTCACATCGCTGTACTCCAGACGAGGTGCGCCTTCCGGGTTATAGAACGCCAGCGTATGCTTCAGGAAGTTAACGTCATCACGCTCGGTGCAACCCTCATCCAGACGCTGATGCGCACCGCGAGACTCTTTACGGTTGATCGCCGAGTGCGCCATACATTCCGCAACATCCAGGCTGTGGCCTAGCTCAACGGTGTACAGCAGATCGGTGTTGAACACGCTGGAACGGTCGGTGATTTTCACGCGTTTGAAGCGCTCTTTCAGTTCAGCCATCTTATCGACGGTTTTCTGCATCAGATCGGTGGTGCGGTAAATACCACAGCCTTCTTCCATCGACATGCCCATTTCGTCGCGGATTTTCGCCCAGCTTTCGGTGCCTTCCTGATTCATCAGGTCATGCAAGCGCTGTTCGATGTCGCGCGTTTGCGCGTCCAGCGCTGAACCGTTGGCCGGCGCTGCTGCCTGTGCGCGCTGTACGGCGTGTTCACCTGCAACGCGCCCGAAAACCACCAGTTCGGCCAGCGAGTTGGAACCCAGACGGTTCGCGCCGTGCAAGCCAACAGAGGAACATTCGCCGACGGCGAAGAGACCCTTGATGCGAGTTTCGCAGTTTTGATCGGTTTCAATGCCGCCCATGGTGTAGTGCGCGGTAGGGCGAATAGGAATCGGCTCTTTCACTGGATCGACGCCAACATAGGCTTTTGCCAGTTCGCAGATGAACGGCAGACGTTCCAGAAGCTTCTTCTCGCCGAGGTGGCGCAAATCGAGATAAACCACGTCGCCCAACGGGGTTGAGACGGTGCGGCCTGCGCGCCATTCGTGCCAGAACGCCTGCGAGACTTTATCGCGTGGCCCCAGCTCCATGTATTTGTTCTTCGGCTGGCCGAGCGGTGTTTCCGGGCCCATGCCGTAGTCTTGCAGGTAACGGTAGCCGTCTTTGTTGACCATGATGCCGCCTTCGCCGCGGCAGCCTTCGGTCATCAGGATACCGGAACCGGGCAGACCGGTCGGGTGATACTGAACGAATTCCATATCACGCAGCGGTACGCCGTGGCGGAACGCCATGCCCATACCGTCGCCGGTGACGATGCCGCCGTTGGTGTTGTAACGGTACACGCGACCTGCGCCGCCTGTTGCCAGCACCACAGCGTTAGCGCGGATCTGAATCAGCGACCCTTCCATCATATTGATGGCAACGAGACCGCGCGCCTGGCCGTCATCGACCAGAACGTCGAGGACAAAGTGCTCATCAAAACGTTGGATTTGCGGATATTTAAGGGAGGTTTGGAACAGCGTATGCAGCATGTGGAAGCCGGTTTTATCGGCGGCAAACCAGGTGCGTTCGATCTTCATCCCGCCAAAGCGGCGAACGTTGACAGAACCATCCGGTTTACGGCTCCAGGGGCAGCCCCACTGTTCCAGTTGAATCATCTCTTCCGGGCAGTGTTTGACGAAGTGCTCAACCACGTCTTGTTCGCACAGCCAGTCGCCACCGGAGACGGTGTCGTTGAAGTGATAATCGAAACTATCGTGTTCCTGAGTCACTGCTGCTGACCCACCTTCTGCCGCCACGGTATGGCTACGCATTGGGTAGACTTTTGAGATCAGCGCAATTTTCAGTTGAGGGTTGGCTTCTGCGGCAGCAATTGCCGCTCGTAGGCCAGCACCTCCGGCCCCGATAATGGCCAAATCGGCATTAAAGGTTTGCAATGCATTCCTCCAGTTACTTAAGTTAATTAAGTTAAAATAAAAAAATAATATCTATTCATTTCTGTCTTTATATCCGAGCTTAATATCAAACCCGCTGAAAATTATGTGATAGAGGTATAAAGAATAGATAAACCTATAATTTTTGTGTGGGAATAATTATACCGAATTATAGGTAGATGAAATTTGATGTGATCCCGCATTTTGTCGTTTTTTCAGCGAGTCTCGTATTTATTGATAAAAACGTGATCGAAAGACTTATTTAGGGGGAAATGATGCTTTTATTTCTTTAATAACCCTTTTGCGGGGGATATAAGAAAATGATCCACTGGATATAATTTACGGCTGCTATCCTGACTGCTCCCTTCTAAAGGGTAGAACATACCTTGCTGAAAAGCGCGTCTTGCCTTTTTTCCGCTGGAAATTTGGGCTGATGCGGGTAGACTGCACCCCCTGTTTGACTTTGGAGTAAGAACCATGAGCGAGACGACAAGTTGGCAACCTAGTGCTTCTGTCGCTAATTTGTTGAAACGAGCGTCGATCATTGCTGCTGTCCGACGTTTCTTCACCGATCGTGGTGTACTGGAGGTCGAAACGCCTGCCATGAGCCAGGCTACGGTAACGGATATTTTCTTATACCCGTTCCAGACCCGCTTCGTTGGTCCCGGTGCTGCGGATGGCATGACGCTGTATTTGATGACTAGCCCGGAATACCACATGAAGCGTCTGCTGGCTGCCGGTAGCGGACCGATCTTTCAGCTGGGCCGCAGTTTCCGCAATGAAGAATCAGGCCGACACCACAACCCAGAATTCACTATGCTGGAATGGTATCGCCCTCACTATGATATGTACCGCCTGATGAATGAGGTCGATGACCTGTTGCAGCAGGTACTGGATTGTGAAAGCGCGGAAATGCTCTCCTATCAGCAGGCGTTTTTACGCCATCTGGAGATCGACCCTCTGTCTGTTGATAAAGCGCAGCTGCGCGAAGCAGCAGAAAAACTCGGGCTGGGCGATATCGCCTACCGTGAAGACGATCGCGATTCGCTGGTGCAGATGCTGTTCACCTTTGGCGTTGAGCCGCATATCGGGCGCGACAAACCGGCGTTTGTCTATCATTTCCCCGCCACGCAGGCTTCACTGGCCGAGATCAGTTCGGAAGACCATCGTGTCGCCGAGCGCTTTGAAGTCTATTTTAAGGGGATCGAACTGGCGAACGGTTTCCGCGAACTGACCGATGCCGATGAGCAACGTCAGCGTTTCGAGCAGGATAACCGTAAGCGTGCCGCGCGTGATTTGCCACAGCAGCCGATTGATGAAAATCTGCTGGCGGCGTTGAAACACGGTCTGCCGGAGTGTGCTGGTGTAGCGTTAGGCGTGGATCGTTTGATCATGCTGGCGCTGAACGCCGAAAAGCTGAGTGACGTGATTGCGTTCTCGGTAGAGCGCGCGTAACAAGCCTCATGAAGGGCGGTGCCATCTCTGGCCGCCGCCCGTTTCCCCTCTTATAAACTGCCCGGCGTCCGCTGCCGCGGCGTCAGCGTTCTTCCACTGCGCGATAGATTGTCCATTCTTACCTGGAACGGTGGGAAAGGAAGATCCAGATTGTGCTTGCGGTAGTTTTCCAGAATTAACTGGTGCAGTTCATGGCGCAGCGGCATACGGTGCCCCATTTCGGCGGCGAACACGCGCAGCTCGAAAATCTGAATCCCCTGTTGCAGGTCAACCAGAAAGGCTTCGGGCTCTGGCGTATCCAGAATCAGCGAACAGCGCTTCACCGCATCCATCAGCAGTTCAGTGACTTCCTGACTGTTCGCGTCCGCCGGAGCAGGCACCGTCAGCACAACACGCGTGACGGAATCCGACAGCGACCAGTTGATAAACTGCTCGGTGATAAATGCCTTGTTTGGCACGATGATCTCTTTGCGGTCCCAGTCGGAAATGGTGGTAGCACGGGTATTAATGCGCATGACGCTACCTGTGAGATCGCGGATCGTAACGGTATCGCCGATACGGATCGGTTTCTCAAACAGGATGATCAGGCCAGAGATAAAGTTGGCGAAGATCTCCTGCAAGCCGAACCCGAGTCCCACACCCAGTGCGGCTACCAGCCATTGCAACTTCGACCATTCGATCCCGATCAGCGAGAACCCCATCAGACAGCCGATCAGCATCAGAATATATTTGCTGATGGTGGTAATGGCATAGCCGCTGCCCGGTGACAGATCGAGATGCTGGAGGATCGCCAGCTCAAGCAGGGCGGGCAGGTTACGCACCAGCTGTGCGGTAATAACAAAGATCAGAATGGCGATCAGCACCGAGCCTAGCGTAATCGACTGTACGCTCTCCACGCCTTTGACCGTGCTGGAAACATCCCACAGGCTGATATTTTCCAGGAATGCGAAGGCGGAGTGAATTTCTGACCACAGCGCGATAACGGAAACCAGCGCGATCAGCGTCAGAATAGATCGCACCAGCTGCAGGGATTTGGCGCTGATGGCGTCCAGATCGACGACGGGCTCTTCCACCGCTTCCGAACTGCTTTCATGGGATGACGCAGACGGCGCGTCTTCTTCACCTTTGGCACGCTGCGCCAGAATTTCTGAACGCCGCTGTTTGGCGCGGTCGAAGGCGATGCGGCGTCGCTGAATCAGCATCCAACGGCGAATGATGTGGTAGACCACCAGCAGGAAGAACCAGATAGAGACGGAGGTTTCCAGACGCGCCAGCAGCGCCTGTGCGGTCGCCAGATAGCCGATGCAGGAGGCCAGCGCGGCAATAAGCGGCATGGCAATCAGGATATTCCACATCGCACGGTTAACGGAGTTTTCCCCAGAGCCTTCTTTATCCAGATACAGGGGGATGCCGGCGCGTTTTAACCCGGTTGTGACCAGACTCAGCGCCATACAGAGCAGGATGAAACAGAGCCGCCCCAGCGTGCTGGAAAACTCGCGATCGTTGAGCTTATCGAACGTAATCAGCGCCATAATCAGCGGCACGATAAAGGCGATGGAAAGGCGATAGTAGCGCATTGCTCTGGCGACGCGCTCCGGCGACCAGCGGAAGTGGACGATGAACAGCCCCTGCGGATGCGCGAATGAGGCGCTAATCATCACCAGCCACATCAACGGCACGGTGGCGGTCACGCTGTCGCCGATGGCGACAGCAATCGGATAAGGCCAGGCGTTTTGCAGCCCGTAGCCCAGCGCTGCCCAGAGTACCGGCAGTGGCAGAGCGGTAAGGATGGACCAGAATACGGTACGCAGCGTCAGCATAAAGTGATCGAGCGTGACCTTGCCGACGCGACTGCTGGCGCGCTCCATAAACGCATGATAGTGACGACGGGAGCTGATGCTGAATCCCACCAGCAGCAGTGCGCCCAGTAGCGGCAGCACGGTTTCCTGACTGGTGACCATCATCACCAGCGCGCTACCCAGCTGCGTCAGCGTATCCAGTGACAGCAGGCGCGTCAGATCCTGCACCAGTTTGAGTGGATAGGCGAACGTTACGGGATCGACATCCGCAACCCAGAACAGATCGCGATGGGCCGCTTCCCGTGTTTCGGTCAACGCATCCGCCAGTTGGTTATTGGCGACTTTGAGTTTGGTCAGTTCCAATATCTGTGAGTCACAGCCGGAGATCAGTGAAGTCAGCAGGTCGCGCTGGGTACGCATCTGGTCGGTCAGAATACGCTGCTGTGTGCTGGTTAGCGGATCGCCGTTGTCCTGTTTGGCTTTATCAAGATCCTGGGGTTTGTTGATCAGGTCTTCAAAGTGCAGCCGCTGTACGCGGAGCTGCGCCATGTCGCTATCCAGCAACTGAGGCTTGGGCATTTCCGGCAGACGCGCTATCTGCGCCCGTAGCGTTTCTCCCAATATCGGTGAGACGCCGAGCCACTGTGCCTGTTCGCGGATCGTGCTTAGCGCCTGACGAACCTGAATGGTGTGCGTGGCAGCCTGACGCTGTTGAGAAGCGATAAGGTCCATCCGCTGTGCCTGTTGGTTCAGCGCGACGGAGAGCTCACGGTTAACCTGTAGCTGTTTGCTGATGACGCTGGGTAAATCGCCGCTTTGTTCCGCAAGAAGCTCTGTGCGCTCTAATGCCTGCTCGGCTTCGCGCTGGCGTAGGTTATTGAGCCGGCTGCGTAAATCCTGTTGCAGCAGATCCAGCCTGTCGTGGCGCTTTTTATACAGCTCGACGCGTAGCCGGGACAGCTCCTGACGATTGCTGGCTGACAGTTGCGCCAGCTCCAGTTCGTCCACCCGACTTTTACGCAGCGCGGATTCGGCCTGAAGCGCGACGAGCTGCGCTTGCCCCAGCGGCGTGGCAGGCGTACCGAGAGACTGAATACGGCGTTCCGCATCGCTTTGCATGCGGCTGGCTTCCGTTTGCTGCTGCGGAAGCTGGCTCAGTGAATCACTGATTTCACGCAGCCGATCCTGCTCCTGTTGGAGCTGGCGGGCCTGTTCCAGCAGTTGGCTGCTCGTTTGTAACAGCTGCTGTTCAAGATCGTTGCTGGAGAGTCCCTCTGGAATCGACGAGGGTTTGCCGTCTTCGGCATTAAGCTGGCGACGCAGTTCCTGAACCAGCTTGGGGAAATCATCAATAACGCGCTGATATTGTGTGGCGCGTTCCTGCGCCTCTTTGCGATCCTGTAGGGTGTTCAGTGCAGCCTGATATTCTTCAACGACTTTTGCCTGATCGGCTGCACCTTTGTTGGCTTCAGCCTGCTGTAGCTGCTGGCGTAGCTGCGCCTCATTGGGCGCTGTGGCAGCCAACGTGGCAGTTGATAATAAACATCCCAGAAGAAAAGTCAGAATCAGACGCACGTTAGCTACCTTATTACAAACAACACTTTTACAAGCGACTAAAGTTGGACGCTATTTATGGTGCGTCGGGTTTGTGACCTGCCTGGCCGGATGCGTCAGCCGCAGTATTTTGTCCTTCAGCCTGAACCGGTTCAGACGGTGTGGCGTCGTTGGCTGCCAGCTCGGTTCCTTCCGGGAAGACGACAGGCGTTGAATCGTCCTGACGGACTTCGGCAAACGGTTCACCCATACGCGTTACGCTCATGTTATTCAGGTGGGCGGCAAACTGGAGATTATTGCCTGCGGCAAACAGGTTAATCACGGTTGAGCCCAGCTTGAAGCGGCCCATTTCCTCGCCTTTCGTCAGCACGACGGCACCTTCTTCACCTGCTTGCGGATAAGTCCAGCGCTTGATAATGCCTTCACGCGGTGGTGTCACCACGCCTGACCACACGGTTTCGATGCTGCCGACAATGGTCGCACCGACCAGAATTTGTGCCAATGGGCCGAATTCCGTATCAAACAGGCAAATGACGCGTTCGTTACGCGCAAACAGATTCGGCACGTTATCGGCCGTCAGCAGATTGACGGAGAACAGGTCGCCCGGCACGTAAATCATCTCGCGCAGTACGCCGTCGCACGGCATGTGGAGGCGGTGATAATCACGCGGTGAAAGATAAATGGTGGCAAACAGACCGTCGCGGAACAGATCGGCCATCATGTAGTTGCCAGCCAGCAGCGCTTCCAGCGAGTAGTCGTGCTGCTTCGCCTGAATCAGCTTGCCGTCGGTAATGGGGCCAAACTGCGACAGCACGCCGTCAGCAGGTTGCACCAGACGGTGCGCATGAGGATCGACAGGCCGAACGCCTGGGCGCAGAGGGCGAACGAAAAATTCGTTAAACGTGCGATAGGATGCGGTATCCGGCTGCTGCGCTTCCTGCATGTTGACGTTGTATTGGCGGACAAACAGATCGATCACCAACTTGGTGAGTTTTCCCGCACGCTTATTTGCTCCCCACCCCGCTAAGCGGGTCAGCCAGATCTTGGGAAGCCAATACTGTAATTTGATTTTGATATTATCCAGCACTGTGAGCCTCTTGGATTAATAGTGCGCCATAAAACAAACAGTCTGGGAAACACGCCTGACGTTGCCAGCGGTAGCCCAGAAAGAGAGTCAGCGGATTCGTTAACTCTCAAAGGGGGCGCATTGTAACGATGGTCATGATAAATGTCAGTTATCTGTATCTGAAAAGCCTTTACGCGTTTTTACTTGCGCCATGCTTTCCAGAATCCGGTGATAGTTATCATAGCGCTCTACGGCAATCTCTCCGCGCTCCAGTGCGGCGTTAATCGCACAGCCCGGATCGTTTTCATGTTTACAGTCGCGGAACTTACACGAACCGATGTATTTGCGAAGCTCGATGAAACCACGCGTAACTTGTTCGGGTTCCAGATGCCACAGACCAAATTCGCGCACGCCCGGTGAGTCGATGACGTCGCCGCCGTGCGGGAAGTGGTAAAGTCGGGAAGCGGTAGTCGTGTGCTGTCCCAATCCTGAGGTATCGGAAACCTCATTCACCAGAATCTGTTCTTCACCCAGTGCGAGCAGCGCGTTAAGCAGGCTGGATTTCCCCACGCCTGACTGCCCGGCGAAAATACTGATACGGTCAGTGAGCGCCTGCTCCAGTTCAGGGATACCCTGTTGAGTATGGCTGGACACCATCAGCACGCGATAGTTGAGTGCGCGGTAGATATCCATCAATTTATCCACAAACTGGCGGGATTCGTCATCCAGCAGATCAATCTTGTTCAGTACGATCAGCGGTTCGATCTCCAGCGTTTCGCAAGCAACCAGATAGCGATCGATAATGTTCAGCGACAGTTCAGGCAAGATCGCAGAGACGATCACGATCTGATCGATATTGGCGGCGATCGGTTTAATGCCATCGTAATAGTCAGGGCGTGTCAGGACGGAATGACGGGGGTGAACGGCTTCCACGATCCCGCTGATGCCAGCGAGTGATTCATGGCCGGGCCGCCAGACGACGCGGTCGCCGGTAACCAGCGATGAAATGGTCCGACGAATGTTGCAGCGGTGCACCACACCATCGGCGGCTTCCACATCGGCGTGCATACCGAATCGGCTGATGATAATGCCTTCCTGCGCATCGCCCAGCTGGCTATCTTCCCATTCGACTTTGCTTTCCGTTTTTTTCAGGCGACGCTGGTGGTTTGCGCTAACCCGACGCTGCTGACCTTTCGACAGTTTCTTTTTGCTCACTAAGCCTCACTTAAGACGATTCATCGTTCGCGGCAGTGCGTTATCGCCCGTCGCGTTTCAACCGACTATAATACACCCTATTTGATTTTAATTAACTGATACCACCTTGTCGGTATCTGCGCTGGGACTGATACTGCTATCCTTGTATCGATGACAGGGCACAATGCAACAGGAACACCCACGATGGTAGATGAAAATAATCTGATCTGGATCGATCTCGAAATGACCGGCCTGAACCCGGATCGCGATCGTATTATTGAGATCGCAACGCTGGTGACGGATGCTAATCTGAACGTGTTGGCCGAAGGGCCGGTACTGGCGGTGCATCAGTCGGATAGCCAACTGGCGCTGATGGATGACTGGAATGTGCGTACACACGGCGCTAGCGGCCTGACGGATCGCGTCAAAGCCAGCACCACGGACGAACGTGCTGCCGAGCTGGAAACGCTGGCGTTTCTACAAAAATGGGTGCCGGCGGGTAAATCGCCGATCTGTGGCAATAGCATTGGGCAGGATCGCCGCTTCCTGTTCCGCTATATGCCGGAGCTGGAAGCCTACTTCCACTACCGCTATCTGGATGTCAGTACGCTCAAAGAGCTGGCGCGACGCTGGAAGCCGGAAATCCTGACGGGCTTTAAGAAACAGGGCACGCATCAGGCGATGGACGACATTCGCGAATCATTGGCGGAGCTGTCCTATTACCGTGAGAATTTTCTGCGGCTGTAGATGAAGCAAGACGGGGAGGCGTGATGTGCAGCGAACCTCTGCTATTTACGCCACAACATCTGTTTTGTCGGTGTATGTCTACTTTATCAACATATTGTTTTTTTTATCAGCAGTCAGACGATTTTTCATTTTTTGGGGCTTGCGGTTAAACGGATTTCTCGTATAATGCGCACCCCATACCGATGAAGAATTTCAATTAAAGAACTTCAACATCGTGTGAAGATTTCCCGGGCGGGAATAGCTCAGTTGGTAGAGCACGACCTTGCCAAGGTCGGGGTCGCGAGTTCGAGTCTCGTTTCCCGCTCCAAGTTTTATCACTGTTTGTCACCATACAATCAGTGTGCAGTAATCAGACGTAACGCCTGTTAATGTCTGTCCGATATGCGGGAATAGCTCAGTTGGTAGAGCACGACCTTGCCAAGGTCGGGGTCGCGAGTTCGAGTCTCGTTTCCCGCTCCAATCTTTTTATCTCTCTTTTTGCTTCTATCATCACTTTCCTTGTTGTAACTAGAATCTGTTCACTCTTTTCCGTTGTGCAACGATACCGTTGGTACGCTGAGTCGTTTCCTTATCTGGCAATACACTGTTGTTCTACTCGATGAACACCGTTAGCTGTGCATTCGAGCCGTGCCTTTACCGTTGATATTGTAGATAAATCATTTTATGAATTACTTAGCTTGATTATATTTGTTCTGATTCCTTTTTCTATTTTATTCTCTGTGTCGATTGGGTTTTGACGTAATATCAAAATTTGACTATGTTTATAACCAGAATGCATTTATAAAAATTACACCATCTAAAATGATTAGTGCTGTTATTTTTTTAGTGATTTTTCTATTCAACTCTATCTGGGAAATATCATTTAAATTCCATGAGGTGTTCCGGTTTTTTATTTAATAAATAACGGATTGCTATCATGGTTCATATGGTTATCCCTACAGATAAAAGAGGATGGAAAAATGAAAGCAATGAATAGCACTATTTTACATGTTGTAGCAACGGCGGCTTTAGTGATGAGCGGGTTTGCTCAGGCTGCTGACACGGCAAAAGCGCATACCGGAAAAGATCAAGTTGAATTAAAACATATTCACGCTGTCCTGCAAAATGGGACGCCTAGCCCGCAGCACGATGCGATGTGTGAGAAAAAGCTGAATATGCCTGAATCCAAATACGTCGGCATGAAAGTGACAACAGAATATAACATCGATACCCAGTCGATGATGATGTCGGCAAAATCCATGTTCCCTTCGCCACACAGTACACAACCCATGGAATTAACGGCCGATTTATCCCCTCTCGGTTTAGCTGATAGCTACTCATTTGGTGCATTTAAACCTAGTTCCTTACCCAATTCTTATATTATTTTCTCTGTTGATAAAAAAATGAAAAACCCGGTGAGCACTTTTATGGTTATTAATGAAAGTGAAACGTATAACTGTGTTATTAGCAGTTCAACGCACGGGTTAAGCAAAGAGGCAATGAAAAGCCTTGAAATGAAGAAATAATAACGCTTTCTTTCCTACCGTAAATTGCAGGTAATCACCTGCAATTTACGGCTATTCACACGCCCCGCACGGCTATTCAGAGGGCGAACGGATATCACCGTGCCATATATATAAAGCAAGCACGGGGTCTTCTTGCGCCCGAGTCGCATGTGTAACACCGCTACGGTGAAAAATTAATTCACCAGGTTGACGTGGAAAATAGCCCTCATTCCCCATCGACCACAAACCCGTACCAGCCAGAGGAAGGTAAATCTCCGCCGCGGGGTGATAATGCGCTGGATAATGTGTTTTTGGCGCAATGAGCGTCAGACCTATCGCTAAATGGGATGATATCCAGCGATCTTCAGGCCCGACAAATTGCGTAAAGGCAATTTTTTCGTCCAGATACGGAAAGTCAGGATGCGGAGAATAATCAAAATTCCAGCTTAATGCGGGGGCTAATAACCTGATCATCGAGCATATTTCTTTGTCTCCCGATACTTCCCCGATTTTCAATGCTTGTTCAAGATAATCCACCGCAGGTAGATGTGCAGCGGGACTCGACCGCGCGTTTTTTATTGGCAGGGAAGGCCAACTATTGATGATGGGGAGGAGATCGCCACGTAAATGTTGCTCTATGGGGAGAGAGACCAACCGTTTATGGATCGTGAAGAGTAGACGCTCGAGAATATGGTTACTGCTGCTCATGATTGCCGCCTTATCGTGAGGATTGTCTTTCCACCCGCTGTAACAGCAAGGAATACATGGATTGAACGATGACTTCGGGAGAGTCTTCCTGAACAAGGTGACCTGCGTTTTTGACGATCTGTAAGGGTATACCGCCGAGCCGATGAGCCAGACGTTGACCGACATCGAGCGGTATCCACTCATCCTGTTCGCCCCACAACATATTCACCGGACAATCAAGCCCGGTGAGCAAAGGCTCAATGTCGTCGGTATAGCATTGGTCCATCTGGGCTATTTGCCGATAGAAAGCGGCTTGCCCGACTTCTCCTTGCCACGGTGACATGTAAATGTTCAGCGCTTCTTCCGATAACGGCTGGTAAGCTGCCCCCTGCAAATATGCCTTGAGTAACGCATCATGAACGTATTCCGGCAAGCCAGTGAAGGCGTCCTGATGTTTTCTGACATGGGTGACAAAGGGCGAACCCCATGGGGAAAGGGCAACGGCGTCAAACAACGTCAGCGAGGCATAACGGAGGTTGTGTAGGAAATAGCCACGTAGCGCCGTTGCGCCGCCGAAATCATGGCAAAGTATATCGGGCCGCGTAAGTTGCCACGCTTTCAGAAGTGCGGCCAGTAACCGATCCTGCACGCCGAGCGACACCTGCTGTCCGGCAGATTTATGTGATTGGCCGTAGCCCACCATATCGTAGTAATAAACGGTCCACTGGGAAGCGAGTAGAGGAGCGATGCGCCGCCATACCTGAGAGGAAAAAGGCGTACCGTGAATCAGCACCAGCGCGGGGCCTTGCCCCATGCATCCCCAGGCGACAGGCTGACCTTCGAAAAGAAAATTATGTTTTAGCTCAAGCATGTTATCATCATATTTAAAATTAGCTATATGACTATATAATACGAAAGATGAAGATGAGATCAACCCAGATTAAGGCATTAGCCAGTGAGCCGCGATTGGAAATCCTCCGTCTGCTTAAGCATCCACAACAGCATTTCAGTGGGCAGACGTCAGCCGATCCACAGGAATTTGGTGTGTGTATTACGCTGATCGCTGATGCATTGCATATCGCCCAGCCGACCGCCAGTCGGCATGTCGATCTATTGCGGCAGGCAGGCTTCATTACGATAAAACGTTACCAGAAATGGACGTATTGCCGGAGAAATGAGGCGGCGTTGGTGGATTACATTCAATGGCTGTCTGAAGAACTGTGTGGGAAAACCGAGAGCTAAAGAAAAACATTCTGCTTCTGACAGCCTGCAATAATAAAAAACATTCAAATTGACAGAAATTTAGCAAGCTGGCGAAACGCACTAGATTTTTTCCTGAGCTTTGATGTTGAAAGCGGTAATTTATCGTCATAGACGTGCATGGTTTTTTTAACCGCATTGGTTGAGGTCATCTGAAACTGACCTGATTCACTAAAATCGCTCTCAATAGTGACAATCGAATATTGTCCTTTTGCACTCCATTGATTAAAGCGAATGACGACGGAGTCACCGACTATAATGGCCCCGTCTTTCTTATCCTCTGAAAAATAAAAATCAAAGACAGGTTCAGTAATCCCATCGGCTAAACAAACGGCCTTATAGCATTTCAAAAGAGAAATAAGGTTCGCTCCCCGTCCTATGGAGAAGCCGCTTCCGGCATTTTCATCGAGATAAAAATAGCGTTTAAAAACAATATTCAGATTTTTATTGTGATAACCAACAACATAGTCCTTCTCATAAAAATGAAAGTCGGTCGGATCGCCGACTAACTCGTATCCTTGAGAAGCCAGCGCTATCGGTGAAAAATCCGTAAGCCCAAAAACGTCTGGATGCTGAACGGTCGATGCTTTTAGATACCTGATAAAGAGAGTAAAGAAAGAGATTTTCAACATTGTTTACCCACCGCGTTGTGCCTCTGAATGCGTATCAGCAGTATGATAGCTGTCAAGAATCATCATGTTACCTGTTTGTATACGGATGTAGTGATATCATCTCTGTTCAGGTGGCAAAATTCAGCGTGCCACGACAGGCCAGCGTTACAGGTAAATAATCATTTTGAGTGCAAATCGAATCCAAACCCCGTCTCTCCCCGTGTTAAAGCTCCTCGCGCTTGCGACAGCGGCGTTTCTGACCTTACTCACTGAGATCATGCCGGCAGGGCTTCTCAGTGCGATTGCAGCGGGTCTTGATGTCTCGGAAAGTCTGGCTGGCCAGTTCATCACCGCGTTTGCTCTGGGGGCGCTGTTATCTGCGATTCCCGCGACGGCGCTGACGCGCGGCATGCGGCGTAAACCTCTGCTGCTCATCGCGATTAGCGGGTTTGCCGTCGTGAATGCGGTGACCGCCTTTTCCGACAACTATATTTTATCGCTGTCCGCCCGCTTTGTTGCTGGCCTGTTCGGTGGCGTGGTCTGGTCGATGCTGGCCGGGTACGCCTCGCGTATGGTTCCACGGTGGTTACTCGGGCGCGCTATTGCCATTGTCGGTGCGGGTTCTACGGTCGCGCTGGTGCTTGGTGTACCGATTGGCGGCCTTCTCGGATCTGTCATTGGCTGGCAGGGCGCATTTGGACTCGTGTCGGCCATCGCGGTGCTCCTTGTTGTCTGGATTGCGCTTTTTGCTCCCGATTTCCCGGGTGAATCGGCGGATAAGCGGTTATCGCTGCCCCAGGTTGCCACCAAGCGCGGCGTCGGGGCGACGCTGGCGCTGATCCTCACCTACATCGTCACGCACAACATTCTGTATATTTATATCGAACCTTTCCTCGCGGCTTCCGCCGTGGGGGATTGGCTCAACGGTGTGCTGTTCATTTTCGGGGCGGGGGCGGTGTTTGGCCTTGTGCTATCAGGCATTATCGTTGATGGCAACCTCAAGCGTCTCGGCCCTGCCGAAGTGCTCTTATTCGCCGCTGCGACGCTCCTTTTGGGCCTTTGGTCCGATGTACAGCTCATTCTGGTGCTGGCCGTCTTTATGTGGGGGATCTCGTTCGGGGGATTCTCCGTCGTCACGCAAACGGCAATGACTCACCTTTCCTCTGATGCCGTGGACGTCGCACAGTCGATGTCTACCACATCGTGGAACACGGCCGTGGCAACGGGGGGCGTCATCGGAGGATTGCTCCTCAGCAGCGCAGGGGCGAGCGCATTTCCGTGGGTGATGATTGGACTATTGACGCTCTCCTTCCTTGTTGTGATTCTAGGTGTTAACCGCGCGCTGACGGCTGTGAAGCCGGCGCAGTCCGTCTCCACCAAAAGTGATTCCTTGATTTCGAGTAACCAACATTTATGAAATACCGCCATTTCCTGTTTGACCTTGACGACACGCTGTTGGACTTCAAAGCCTCTGAGCGTCTTTCGTTCGCGCGTACGCTGACCAATCTTGGCGTCGATATTGAAAATACGAGCCTGTTTGCCGACTATCAGCGCGAGAATTCCCAGCTATGGAGCGAGTTTGAGAAAGGGGAAATCACCAAAGATCGACTGAAAGTAGAACGATTTCGGCGCACTTTTTCCCTTCATGGCATCGATATCGATCCCCACAAAGCGAGCAACCTCTATCTGGAGTGCCTGCCTGAAACCGTGGTGCTGGTAGATGGCGCGGTTCAGATCTGTGAAGCGCTTGCCGAGATCGGTGAAGTTGGCATTATTACCAATGGCATTGAGTATGTGCAGGCGCAGCGAGTGGCAAACTCGGGTCTGGCGGATTGGCTCTCGTTTGTCGCCACCTCTGAGGCTTGCGGCTTCGCCAAGCCGGATGCGCGCTTCTTCGAGTTCTCCGCCCGCAAATTCAGCGCATTCAAAAAAGCCGAGGCGATCATCGTGGGCGATAGGCTTGATGCCGATATTCTTGGGGCAAACCTCTACGGCATCGACAGTTGCTGGTTCAATGCAGGCGGGGCCGCCAATGATTCGGACATCGCGCCAACCTACGAGGCCGCAACGCTTCAGGATGTATTCATACAGCTCAGTGCGAAGTCTTAAGCCAATATAAAACTGCGCCGACGACAATCACCATCATTAACTCATGATGGGTTGTCGTTGCTCTCCTCCACAAATTCAGTTCGCTGATCAACTGCGCCTCGCTTCTCTCTGAACGGCTACTGCCATCCTCTGCATCACTCGTAAGGCATTTTTGTAACGTTTTGCTTTTTTTTGGTGCGCTAACGCCACGGGAACAGCGTATTTGCTGGGTTTTGTGGTGCTGATAAACATGGCACGGCCTGTGCTTAGTCTTATATACCGTCTTGTGTACAAGATGGCGCGACTCAGGCAATCGACCTGATCGGTTTTTTCAGGCTGATGGTTATCAGCTGTTGTTAGCTCACCATTGAAGGGGGAACACAATGAAAAATAACAATGACAAGATCGATCGTAAACGCAGGCAGTTAATGAAGTGGTCAGCGGTTAGCGCAGGCGCGCTGACGCTAAGCAGCCTGCTGCCGGGCATGGCTTTTGCTGCCGAAAGTGAAGAAATCCGCATCGGCTACTGGCCGATTGTGGGCGGTTTGCCTTTATACGTGGGCGTTGAACGGGGCTTTTTCAAAGAGGCAGGGTTGAATGTGCGAGCGGTGAAATTCGCCAGCCCGCAACAGATTGTCGAGGGGATGATTACAGGACGTATACACGGGTGTGCCAACGGTACGGCCACCGGCGCGTTGGGATTAGGCGAGATTACCTCGCCCGGTTTGTTCAAGATCATTTGCTCGAACCCGTCAAATCATCAGATGGTATTGGATGAATTTCTGGTGCCGTTGAACAGCGATGTAAAAAGTATCGCGGAGCTGAAGGGCAAACGTATCGCCTGTGGGCCGGGTATTCAGAATGTGGTGATGACCAAAATCATTCTGGAGAAAAACGGCTTTACGGCGGATGAACTGCGCGTGACTGAGTTGCCCGTTGGGCAGCATGCCGCGGCGCTGGCTGCGGGTCAGATTGACGGTGTTTATACGCTGGAACCCACGGGAACGGTGGGTCGACTGAAAGGGCTGTCACGTACACTGGAGACGGGCGTGATCTCACGCTATGTGCTCGGTAACCCTGATGCGCCGTGGTTTGGCGGTGCGGCGGCATTAAATAGCGGTTTCATCGACAGCCGTGCGGCGGATGCAAAACGCTTCACGCAGGCCTATACCAAATCAGTGCAGTTTATTCAGCAGAACCCAGAAGCGGCGCGCGAGCACATTACCGGGTACACCAGTATCGAGGCCGAGCTGAGTAAAGAGGTGCCGTTGCCGGGGTTTGTCATGTACGACGAGCTAAAAGGCGACAATCTGGCGTGGTTCCAGAAGTTTTATGATGTGTTCACCGAAAGAAAAATCTTCCGGCAGCCGGTAGATGTCAGCAGCCTGATTTATCAGCCTTAAGGGAGATGCTCGATTATGCGCCAGCACTGGACGTCTAAATTATTACCCGCCGTCGGCCCGATTCTGCTGTTTCTCTTTTGGCAGTTGGCGGTCAGCGCGAAATGGCTGAACCCCATTTTATTACCGTCGCCGGTCGACACGTTGAGCTATATGTTCCAGTCCTTCGCGGATGCCAGCATGCGTACGGATATCGGTGCGACGCTGTACCGTACGCTCGCCGCATTTGGTTTTGCCGCACTGATTGGCGTGCCGCTCGGCGTTATTCTGGGCAGCAATGAAAAGATCTACCGCAGTCTGGAGTTTCTGATCGACTTCTTCCGCTCTACGCCGTCGTCAGCGCTGATCCCGCTATTTTTGCTGATTTTCGGCATAACCGACGCGAATAAAATTGCTATTTCGGCCTTTGCGGCCGTGCTGGTGATTCTGTTCAACAGCGCCTATGGCGTGATGAATGCCAAGAAAACCCGTCTGATGGCGGCACAGGTCATGGGGATCTCCCGCTGGCATATTTTTAAAGACATCATGCTGCTGGAAAGTCTGGCGCAAACTTTTGTCGGCCTGCGTACCGGTGTGTCGATGGCGTTGGTGATTGTGATTGTCGCGGAGATGTTCATTGGCTCGGAAACCGGGCTGGGTCACCGCATCATCGATGCACAGCAGGTGTTCAACATTCGGGATATGTACGCCTCTATCCTGATTACGGGCGCACTGGGATATCTGCTTAACGTGCTGTTTTTAGTCGCAGAAAAACGAATTGTTCACTGGAGTGGCAAAGCATGATGACACCTCATAACGCGCAGGTGGAAAAACCGGATACCGCGCTGCCGCCTTATCCCGCACCGAATACCCACGTCACTATTCGTGGCTTGAACAAATCGTTTGCAGGCCAGCCGCTCTATACCGATCTGAATCTGGATTTGCCGCGCGGTAAGATCGTGTCGATTTTCGGGCCGAACGGCTGTGGTAAATCGACGCTGATGAACATGATTGCCGGGCTGATTCCCGTCGATAGCGGCGATATCCTGTTTGATGGTAAAACGCTGGCGGAAACCAGAATTGGCTATGTGTTCCAAAACTATCGTGATGCGCTTTTTCCCTGGATGAGCGCCTGGAAGAATATTGCCTATCCGCTGGTGCGTAGCGGCATGCGGCAGCAAGACGTTCAGGCGCGGATGGACGAACTGATCGCGATGTTTGATATTCGTTTCGATCTTCAGCGTTATCCGTATGAACTTTCAGGCGGACAGCAGCAGACCGTGTGCATCATGCGGGCGCTGGCGACGGGGCCGGAGGTCATGTTTCTCGATGAGCCGTTCTCTGCGCTGGATTTTGAAATGACGCTGTTCATCCGCGACAAGCTGCAAGAGGTTCAACTGGCGACTGGCGTGACGATGGTCATCGTGTCACACGATTTGGAGGATGCGGTGTTTCTGGCAGATGAAATCCTGCTGCTGACGCGTCGACCCACAACGGTGTCGGAGATTGTTCCGTTTGATTTAGCACGTCCACGCGGGGCGGAGGCGATGAGCGATCCTGAGTTCATTCGCGTCAAGGCGCACACGCTGGAGGTGTTCAAACGCGAAATGGCCGCATAAGCGCCCCTTCTGTCGTATCTCTTTCAGTCTCACCAGGCTGTAGCTGGCTTGGTGAGACGGATGCCTACGTTTACTCTTCCCCCAGCGAACGCGATACGCGTGCTTTTCTTAATACGCCCTGTATGCCGACAAACAGCACGCCAGTTAGCAGCAAGGTGGCAATCAGACCGTCGTAGCCGTAAAACGTGATGGCTGCGCCGGAGAACAGCGGCCCGCTGATACTGCCCGCAGACCACACCAGCCCCAGAAGGGAATTCATCACAATCAGTCGCTGACCAGCAAACCGTTGCCCCGCCCGGACCAGAGACAGCGTGTAAAGCCCGCCTGCGGCGGCGCCCAGTACGATACAGACGGGCACCAGAAGTGTAGGGGAGGAGAATGAGAATGAGAAGGTGATCAAGACCAGCATCACACAGAAAAGGACACCGCAGCCGATGTGGGTTCTGATGATGCCGCATTTGTCTGCCAGCCAGCCAATCGGCGTCTGAAAGACGGCGTCGCCCAGAAAGATGAGCGTAACCAATAAGATCGCGGATTTTTCGTCTAAGCCTTGCTCCATGCCGTAAAGCGGAAAGAGCGAAAGGATGCTGGCATCGAAGAAGGAGAAGCAGAGCACGCCAGAGGCGATGGCCGGGAGAAAAGGGATCAAATCCCGATAAGATGCTGAGGACGATTCCTCTGCCTGAACCATCGTGGCACAGTTCCTCAGCATGAACGCACACGCGGCGGATAGAGCGCAAATCAGCCATAGCGCATAGGTTTGCAGCGACTCGCCAGCGGCAATGAGCAGCGGCCCGATCAGCTGACACCCTGTGAAAACGGCAGCATACAGCCCCGTCAGCGTCGCTTTGTGTTTGTCTGAAGCCCGACTGGTGACCCAGGTTTCTCCCAGTACCACCAAAACCCCCGAAGCGAGCCCGGTAAACAGACGGGGGAAAATGAGCGAAACAGGGTGTAACAGCAGGAATGAAGCAACAGTGGATGCCGCCAGAATAATCAAGCTGCCGGAGAGCAGATAGCTGGCGTGCAGATGGCGACTGAGCCACGGGGTAACGAATGAAGAGAGCATCATCCCGGCTGCCGGAAGGGCCGCCAGAACGCCGAGTGTTGTCGTGCTGTGCCCGTGCTCGGCCAGCTTCAGGCTGATCAGCGGCAGGGTGTACCCTGTCACCAGCCCCACAAGCGAGGCGGCGATAATCATATTCAGTGTCGTGAAATTGGTTTCACGGGAATGTGCTGTCATTGTCTTTCCAGTTGCGGGTTTAACAAGCGTCCTCAACCCCGGAAAGGCAGGTGGACACTTCCTGCATTAGCCAGGTATGAAATCGTATGTACTTCTCATTTTGTTCAAGAGGGATGGGCGACAGCAGATAATAAGCTGAACCATCTTGCGCAAATCCGTAAGGGGCATGCAGTTGTCCGTTCGCAATCTCGTCCTGCACCATCAGGAAAGACGCCATTGCCATGCCCAACCCCGAGACCGCCGCCTGAATACAGAGATAGAAGTGCTCGTAGTCCGCTCTGACGCTGCCTTTGATGGACACGTGCGTCTGCCGTTGCCAGGTTGCCCACGCTTTCGGCCGTGTTCCGGTATAGAGCAAACGCATCCCTTCCAGACTGTTTTTACGCTCGGCTTTGTCACGGCTTACCGGCCCCATCCATTCGTCGCACACCTTTACGCCATGCGTTTGCGGATCCCAGTGAAAATCGTCACGCCGCAGTGCAAGGTCAACGCCGCTGCGCACAAAATCAATCGGCCCGCCTGCCGCTACCAGATGGAGTTTGATATCGGGATTTGCCTGATTAAACGCTGGTAGCCGTGGAATCAGCCATTTCATGGCAATCGTGGGCTCGCATGACAGCGTCAGCACGTCATCCTGCGCACCTTGCTGTAGCCGATAGACCGCCCCTTCGAGCTGTTCGAAAACGGACTGTGTGACCGTATGCAAAGAACGGCCCGCTGCGTTTAAAAAGATCGCGCGGTTACGTCGTTCAAACAGTTCAACCCCCAGCGCCTCTTCCAGCAATCTGATCTGCCTGCTAACGGCGCCATGCGTGACATGCAGGGACTCGGCGGCTTTAACAAAGCTACCGGTTTGTGCGGCCGCTTCAAAGAAGCGAAAAGAGGCTAACGAGGGAAGTTTCATATACACGATGAAATTTGACAGATTTACACCAAGATAAATCGCTTTTTTGCCACATGCAAACGCTGAATAATCACACCGTCCTCAAACGATAAGAGAGGTAATGGTTTAAATAATGAGGAATTATCGTGAGGTTGGCATCGTTGATGGCCGTATTTCGTCGGTCACCTTTGCATTCCTCTTTTAGCTCGCCTGTCACCTATCTGTGCAAAATCATCGTGAAAAAAGATGGCTTGCCGAACAAGGAAAACGTTAATGAATGAGTTAATTGCCGTCGCGACGATCACTATTTTGGCGGTGATCAGTCCGGGGCCTGATTTTGCCATGGTGACCCGCAATAGCTACGCCTTTGGCTCGCGCACCGGATTACTCAGCGCGTTTGGCATTGCCTGCGGCGTCCAGATCCATGTGATGTATACCGTTTTTGGCATCGCGGTATTCATTGTCAGCTCCCCGATGATCTTTATGATGATGAAGATTCTGGGGGCGTCATATCTGATTTATCTGGGGTATAAGTCGTTAACCAATACGGCAAAAATAACATTAGAAGAGGCATCCGGTCATGCGCCGTCAGCGCTTGCCGCGTTTCGCATGGGCTTTCTCACCAATGCGCTTAACCCAAAAACCATGCTGTTTGTCGTCGCCACCTATACTCAGGTTGTGCAGCCTGGTAGCCCAGTAAGCCATAACGTTGGCTACGGGTTATTCATGTCAGTGGCGCACTGGGTCTGGTTCAGCATGGTTGCGCTGTTTTTTGCCGCTCCTGCTATGCGTCGTCGGCTGCTCGACAGGCAACATCTGGTCGACAAAGGTATCGGCGTTGCCCTGATTGCGTTAGGCGCTTCGCTGGCGTTGACCAAAATGACCCTCTGATGAATGACGGTGGTGAATAACGTCGTCTGTAATACGTCATGCGAACATAAAAATGCAGAATTAGGCAAGAAAACAAGCGGAATGCTATACCTGTTTGCTGGGGGAATTGAGGAAAATAGCGTGTTTTTCCACATAGTCGGTTTCTTTACACGATAAGTTTCTCAACATAATTGGTTTCTCAACAGAAAAGGAAATAGCCATGCTTGTTCATGCGTATGGGGCCCATGCGGGCGATAAACCTCTCGAACCGTTGCAGATCGTCCGCCGTGCGCCGGGAGCTCACGATGTCCAGATTGAGATTGCGTACTGTGGCATCTGCCACTCGGATCTGCATCAGGTGCGTGCTGAATGGGCGGGCACACAGTTTCCCTGTGTGCCTGGCCATGAAATCGTCGGGCGGGTATCGGCGGTAGGGGCCCATGTCTCCGCCTTTAAGGCGGGCGATCTGGTGGGTATCGGCTGCATCGTGGACAGCTGTCGACACTGTGAAGAGTGTGATGATGGCTTAGAAAACTACTGTGATGGCATGGTCGGCACCTATAACGGCCCGACGGCGGATGAGCCCGGCTGGACGCTCGGCGGTTACTCTCAGCAGATCGTCGTGCATGAACGTTATGTGCTGCGCGTCCGTCACTCTGAGGCGGAGCTGGCTGCTGTTGCGCCTCTGCTATGCGCGGGGATTACGACTTATTCGCCGCTGAGACACTGGAATGCCGGGCCGGGTAAGAAGGTCGGCGTCGTAGGTATCGGTGGGCTTGGCCACATGGGGATCAAACTGGCGCATGCCATGGGGGCCTATGTTGTGGCGTTCACCACGTCTGAATCCAAACGTGAAGATGCTAAGGCGCTGGGCGCTAATGAGGTCGTGGTGTCTCGTCACGCGGAAGAGATGGCAGTGCACGCGGGCAGCTTCGATTTAATCCTGAATACCGTTGCCGCGCCGCACGATCTGGATGCGTTTCTGGTGCTGCTGAAGCGCGATGGCGCGCTCACGCTGGTCGGTGCGCCGGCATCGCCGCATCCTTCTCCTAACGTGTTCAACCTGATCATGAAACGCCGTACGGTGGCAGGATCGATGATTGGCGGCATTCCTGAGACGCAGGAGATGCTGGATTTCTGTGCCGAGCACGGGATTGTGTCCGATATCGAGCTTATCCGCGCCGACGAAATCAATGAGGCCTACGAGCGGATGCTCAAAGGCGATGTGAAATACCGCTTCGTCATTGATAACGCCACGCTGAACGCTTAATTGGCCTGGGTCCCACAGCACGGACTTCCTCCCGACGCTGTGGGACTATCATCAAGCATCAAGTGATTTATCACGCCTTCTCGACATCATGAGAAAAATCAAGCCGTCGTAATTTCCTGTCACCAAAGAGGCATGGATGCGGTACTATTCGTCGACACTCCTCATTGTTACACCAACGCGTTGATTTTCCTTCTCTATCACAGCGAAAAGACAGTTTAAAATGGAAATTTATCTTGGTTTAGCTCTCCTGCAATGTTCGCTACCTCTTACTGCTACAGAATAACGAGCAAGGCATATCTTTTGGGCGGTTGGTAGACACCATTAATACTGTTCTTTGGGGCAACGTTTCATCTGCGATAAGTAAGGATAAAGAGAAAAATGACGGACAGGCATTCAAACGAAACCGAGGCATTACCACAACACGACCTGCCGATGCGGGATGAATCGCTTACGGCAATCAACAAATGGTTTGATACGCAGGAGCAAAGGGCCGGGCTCGATGAGATTATATCGCGAACAACATTGCAGGCTGGCATCCATGACGATCTGATACTGGATTATGCTCCTGGGCGTACGTCGATATCCTCTGAAGCGAAGCCGGATGCCGATGGGCTGTCGCCCGGCAGTCGCAAAGGGGCGCTGAGCGTCGCGCAAATACAGGAGGAGGTGGTTCCGGTGCTGGCGCAGGCTATCGCGCAGCGTGTTGAGAAATTGGCCGATACGGCGCTGATTGACTACCGGTTTTGTTTTCGGGCTGTATTTCCGGCAACGGAAGGTCGCTTGCTGATTACGCTGTTTACATTCACCAATGAGGTGAAAAAACAGCGGCTACTTAACGCGATTCACGACTATATCGATCGCTATCTTACCCACGGCACCGCGCCAACAAAGAAGTTACAAACTTTCTTTCTGGTTCGTCACCTGTTCGATGCGCATCTCTTTCCTGCGATGGATATCGACAACGTCATCACTCTGCTTGAGCTGATTCAGCAGCGAAACGCAGGAAGTGCGGAATTGCCTGAGCACCGACGCACCATTACCCGTGAGTTAAAGGCGTGGGTGGATCAGCACTTTTTGTTGCGCTATTGCGACGTGTCCAAACCCGAGTATTTTTTTGAACCAGATAAGTATACCCTCAAGCCCGGTATCGCACTGGAGTTACAGGGTTCACAAGCGCTTCATCCCGTTGAATTAGTGCTCTATGCGGCCGTTATGATTCTGCGCTATGAACCTTCTTATAGTAAGTCCCAGGCTCTGGAATATCTGGATATCGCGAAGCAGTTGGGTTATCCGCGCGCGGTAAGCATGATGGAAGAGGGAAGCGGTACGTTTGAGCACGCGCTGATTAACCTGAAGAATGAAGAAGTCGAATGCGTGGCGAATGACGTATTTGCGACCATCACCGTTCGTATTCGCAAGGAAAGCGCTGAAGCGTATGAACAGGCGCTACGCTTCATTACGCGCTTACTGACGCTCGGCTTCCCAAAGAGCTACAAGATCGTCCTGAAATCGTCTGTGCGACAGTACCTTCCCATCAAGGGGCTGGCAAAATCGGATACGCATCGTTTTTTTGCTAACGCGTTGCAGTATGCCTCGAACTATCCGCTTCTTGAGGATTATGCTCGTGCAGCGATTGAGCAATTTGAATGGTACGCCGATTCGGAAGGTGAGAAGTGCATCATGCCGGGAAGCTATGCGGTATTTGGGCTGGGTCTGACCGATGCGGGGTATTTCCCGCTCGTAAAAGCGTATATGGAAAGCGTGGATGATGAGCATCAATCGGTACAGGATGCTTTCATTCGGGTGTTTTTCGATAAGCATAGCGTGACGTCGCAGAACGTGGCGGCGCTGGTTGCCTGTCTGAGCCATGCGACAGAAAGCCTAAAGTTGAATATGTTGCCTGCGTTAGAGAGTGACGCGCTGTTCGAAAAACTGGTCGAAGAAGTGCGGATGCGGGAACCCGCCGTGATAGAACATATCTTGTATCTCATCTGGGGCAATACCAAGAAACTCGCCGCACTGGTGAAAAAATCGGAAGCGAAGCGCGGCGCGCTGTTGACGTCACTCATTCAAGCTTCGGCCGAATCGTAAATGTAATAACGACAATCATCGGGGTGAAGCCGTAGGTGCTTCATCCCGTTAAGGAACGTGTTTATGACCGCTATTCTGCTGCTGGACTCGCGTGCCGATGAGATCGGCTCTGTCTTAAATCATAGTGCGCCGGAGCTTGAGCTGGTGCTCTCAAACGGTACGGCGGAGCAGGCGGCGAGCTGTCCGATTTGGCTGGGCGAGCCGGATACCGCCGCGGCACTGCTGGCTCAAGGGGCTAAACCAACGTGGCTACAGTCGACCTGGGCGGGGTTCAAGCCGCTGCTGGCCGATGGGTTACCGCGTGATTACCGTCTGAGTCGCGCCGTTGGCGTATTTGGGCAGCCGATAGCCGAATACGTGATTGCCTATATGCTCAGGCATGAGCTGCGTCTGGGAGAACGGCAAGCCAGTCAGGAAGAGCGGCGCTGGGATCACCGTTTACCGGGATCGCTGGCGGATAAGAACGTGCTGATTGTCGGTGCGGGAGAGATCGGCTGTGAGGTTGCGGGCTTTCTACGGCCTTTTGGTGTCGAGCTATACGGCATTGTCAGTACGCCAAGGCAGCGGCCTGATTTTAAACAGATCATGAGCTTAGCGGAGCTACCTGCCGCAGTACCGAAGGCCGACTATGTCATCAACCTCCTTCCCGATACCTCGGCAACCATCGATATCTATGATGCCCGCCTGTTTGCAGCCATGAAGCCTTCGGCGCTGTTCATTAATGTCGGGCGCGGTAGCGCCGTGGTGGATGATGATTTACAGGCAGCGCTGCTTGATGGACAGATTGCGGGAGCGGTGCTGGATGTATTCAGGCAAGAGCCGCTACCGTACAGCCATCCGTTCTGGAACACGCCAAACCTGACGTTGACGGCGCACATTGCCGGGCCGATGGTGCCGGGGCTGATGGGACGATTATTTCTGGATAATCTCGCTCGCTTTCATGCTGATAATACGCTGCGTGGTGAGGTGGATTTTAGTCGCGAGTATTAAATGTATTATTAGTGTTGAATTAATTTTATTGATAATTATTTCGTGATGACTCTATTCTAAAGAATTCTGAAAAATAACCGTTAAGACTATATTAGGGTTGCATAATGCAGTCCTAATGTAGCCTGTTCCAAATCCTGCGTTTAGGGGAAGTTACCTTATTAGGCTTATTCAAAGATAAGCGAATATTGAGATAATCTATCGCGATATATTTATATCCGGTAGTTTGCATATTTTTCGGTGTGCTGGTGGCTCAGTTCAGAAAGATGTTGGTGCAGGAGAAAACACATTACTCATGTCACATTGAGCACATTTGCAGGGAAACCTTGCCGCATAGCATAAAATGATGACACACAGGAGCAAATGGTATTATGGATAGTATTTCTACCTTGGGATCGTACGCAGCGACATTGTCAGGACAAAGCAGCCTGGCACTGAATAACAACGCTGAACAACAGAATGTCACGAATAATAAAGTCTTATTAACTGAGAAAAACATCGAACGTCAGGTTGTAGAGATAAGCCCAGAAGCGCTCGCTAAATTTCAGGCTGAAGTCGCAAAACCGAAGTTGGATGGTGCGACACCTGAGCAGCTTAGAACGACTGAAGGGGCGAGCGTTGTTCAACCTAGTGAAGAAGAACTGGCCAGACGCAGACAATTAGCCTCTGCGGATATTAATATCGAGGAGTATATTGCTGGAAATCATCGTATTCGTGAATCTGATGAGGCAATTCTCCATCGTATCGCTGTGCAAGATCAGATGGAGAAAACGTACTTGTCTTTCCTTGAACAACTTGCCGATGAACATCCTGATTTACAGGGGGCATTTTTTGGCTTCAGTGTAAATAAAGATGGAACGTTGTTCGTGACGCAAACTGATGGGTTGAACTGGGAACAAATTAATCGCTTGGAAAAGGCGCTGAATGATTCTGAAGGAATGGTTACCTTAGCCAACCAACTTGCGGATGCCCAGATTGCGGAATTTAATAGTCGCCTTGGACTAAAACCCAATGTAACGCTTAACCGAGATACTTATGGGCAAACCATCGATATGGGGCTTGAATTTTTCACCAAGCACATGTCTAGTCTCGCGACTCGTGATGGAGATGCTGGAGGGATCCATAAAAAAGCGATGGATAGCACGTGGGATAGTCAACTCTATAAATAGGCTATCTATTGCCGAGGATGCTAAATGTAGAGGTCGGATTTTTGGCGGCCTCTACAGAACGATCTGTAGGCATCGTTCACTCCAAAAGTGTGGATCTATTCACATTGCCTGAACGATAGGAAGACTATTTCTGGATAATCTCGCTCGCTTTCATGCTGATAATACGCTGCGTGGCGAGGTAGATTTTAATCGCGAATATTGAATTAATTAGTTTGAGAATTATCAATGAGTGATTTAATTACATTAATAATATTTAAAAATCACTCATTAAAAAATTTCATTTTAAATATTTTTGTAAAAATTCATTGGGATTATATAGCGTGCTGGTGTAATACTACTCCCGTTAAGAATCAATTTTTATTAATTTTTAAATAATAACTCTGCGTTCTATTTGAGAATCCTCAAAAATAAGGAAATCTTGGGATGAAATATCACCGTTTGAATTTATGTCTTGCGGCAGTTGGGCTGGCATTCTGCATGGGTTCAGCGCTTGCTGAAACCAGCGTTTCTGTCGAAGTGAAGGATATTGGGAAACTGCAAAAGAAAGGCACGGTTTCTGTATTTGATGCCCCTAATAGTATACAAGCGCATGCTGCAAGTAATTATAAATTTCATAAAGCGGAAAATGAGGGCGTTGTCGTTATTTCCCCTAATACATCAACTGCGCAGGCTGATGCAAAAAGCGCGCAAACAAAACCGTTATCCAGCACCCAACTTCTTGCGAATAACGCTGCCTTCACCCCTTTGTGTCCGACCCTTGCCGTAAATTCAATTTATACGCTGGATGGGCTGCAAAGTGGAGGTAGCGCCTGTTATCACTTTGAAATCACTCAGCGTTCTAAAACAACTGCTTTCGTTGTAGGCATGAGTCCTGAAACAGATATTGCACTCAGCTTGATGCGCGATGATGGCCAGAATAATGTGACGGCAATTAATTATTCAAATCAAGCGGGGAATGCTGATGAGGCTACATTAGATTTAACTACGCCGGGGCACTATTACTGGTTTATGGAGGCCAATACTGCTGATGGCTCCGGTTTTAATTTTGGCGCTATCGTTAATGCGAATATAGATGCTTATGAGTTAAATGATATTCCTTCTCTGGCTTTTTCTCTGCCAGATGGCCTGAATCGAATTGCTGGTAATTCTGATAGCAATTCTGATGCGGATTACTACGCCTTTACCGCAATACGTGGTCAGCAGGTTTTCCTGCGTCTTGATGGCGTTGAGAGCGGAACGAATAACAATTGGTTACTGGCGTCTTCTACCGATGGTGGAAATAATTGGACAACGCGCAATACTGCGCAGGGATATACTATTGTTCCATCTCAGCCCAATGAGAAGATTTTGGTGAGAGTGTTACCTAATCCATCAAGATTACCGACAGTCTCTCAGATTTACAGAATGTCATTAGGCTCCAGAATTGCTGCAGGGTCTATCGCTGTTGAGGGAGAAAGTAACGTTCTGCGTATCCCTAACTCAGCATGGGCGCCTTATGGCTTTATGACGACGCAAGCTTATCGCGATGTGACCTGGCGCGTTCGTTCGTCTGATTCAACAGGGGTCGGTATTCCAAATGTTGAAGCTGTTCTTTATCTTGACCAGCGCGAAGATAATGGTGCATTAGAATTTGGTGCGAGCAATGCCCATATTATAAAGACGGGGTCAGATGGAAGTGCCTCGGGGGTTGTGAAGTTGGATACCTGTTATGCTGATTACACGACACAGTTCCAGGACCATAATCTGGGTTATATCAATACGTGGAGCACAACTTTTGATGTTGGCGCATGGCGTGTTGAAATCCCTGCTCAGCCTGGGTCTGGTGTCGGTGGGGATAATGTCACTCACGTCACCTTCGGGCATATTTGTAAGCAAACCTTGTTGAAAAGCGTAAAATCCTGATACGCAGAAGACTATGAAATATCAGGCCGCCTTAACGTCAGGCGGTCTGGCTGTGGAGGCGGCATCATAGCTTCGCCTCCACAGCGATGTTGCTGATACACTGCGCGACAATGTTTTTCCGTGAAAAGGGCTTGCCACGCTGAGTTGGTTGGTACATAATGCTGTCCGTTGAATCGCTTGGTTATTAAATAGTGATTAAATTCATTAGGTTACGAGTGATTTGGCAGGGTTTGATAAATTTTGATTCAGTGTAGTTTGCTGAAGTAAAAGATAGTAAATCCGATTCTATGCGGGAATAGCTCAGTTGGTAGAGCACGACCTTGCCAAGGTCGGGGTCGCGAGTTCGAGTCTCGTTTCCCGCTCCAAAATCTTTCATCGTTTTTTCTAAAACCTTCCAATACACTGATATTAGGTTCTTATCTCTATACCGCCTATTATTCATCCTGGCTAAATATTGATACCTCGAAGACTCTTTTAGACACCGATTTTCCTACGGTTAAGAACATCGGCGTGGCCGCAGATTAACGCTAGCTTAGTTGATTTGAGTTCTTGGCATGTTGTTCAGAAACTAGCATCGAATGTGGCTATTTCATACTATTCCAGAGAGTGTTACCTGTCTTAAGGAGATCCAGCATAATCATTGGAAGCCCCTGTACAGGATTTCCATCGATAAGGTTAAATCCATTCTTTAACCCGGTTTCGGTGACAAAGAATACCCCATCGACATTTCGAAAGTCTGGTTCCTCAGAATGCAATGTAATCTCGCTGGAGGTTTCAATAATGAAGTTTTGATTTCCAGACGGTGTGTAGACAGAGAATTTACCGGAGAAAGGCTGACCTTCATTTACCGTCCCCTGACCGAAATTGTTCACAACTTCTTCTAGAAATTCAAAATTTGTTCGATGATCGAACGAAAAGCCAGGATCGAGTGCATAGCGTAGAAATCCAGAATCCAGTGATGTTTTAGCGATTCCATCACCGGTTAGTATGCGTGCAGCTGTTGCAGTATCCGTTTCGGTAAATTTAAAGGTCTGCATGCGCCCACGGGTATCATACATTCCCCCACTATTGACGTTGGCACTTACGCCCCCAAACATACGATAGTCACCCAGATCTCTCGCCAGAGCGTCCACATACCCCAAGTCTGTTCCTTGTTGTTGAGCCTGAGCATACAACTCGGACAGCATACTGCGATCCTCATTGGTGAGGAAGTTAACAGAGGACATCTGCATCGTAGCTTCGTTTAATTGTGTCTGCACTGACGGAATTGTATCTGTACCACCAAACAAGCGAGACATCATAAGCCCTTTACCACTTATTTGGGCTTGCTTGGTCGATAATATCTCATCCTTCGTGCTATTTACCGTTGTAGGCAAGGGGCGAACTGTTTTTTGGTCATCGCCTGATATATTTTTTATCTGAGCGTATGCCGCTGTGGATGTATTGATAATCATAATGGAAATTACCCCTTGCCTGTTTTTAAAGGAAGCTAGAAATATATCGCTACCGTCAATTATAACGATGTGAATAATTAATTAGGCTAATAAGTATATTCCCAAGTAATGCTCTCTTTTTGTAATGGCTGTAGATTCTCTCCGGGTTTTCCCGTCAGTTTGTGCTGAATTTGAATTCGTATACCGTGGTCAAAACGTAATTCATTGAATTGAGCGGTTGTTCCTGATGTACCTTTAGGGACAATAATACATTTTGTTGGTGATGTCTGATAAGGTAGATAATAACATATGTCGACACTTTCAGTATATGCAGTGGGGTAGGACGCTACGCTATAATTTACCTGGGTCAGCTTCTTAGTTTTGCTCAATGTCCCAGAGGGAAACTTTGTTGCACTCGCATAAAACTGGTTCAACGCAGGGGTACTTGAGCCATCGGAATAAACAAATCTTATTTGTGCTGATAGTGGTGTTTCACTGATACTGCCAGTGGCGGCCATTAAAGGGAACGCTGTTACACTGGCAGCAATTAGTAGGGACAAAGAAACGAATTCCTTCTTCATGATTTCTCCTGGGTATTCTTACGTTTTTTTACTCATTACAGTGCTTTTCTGCATCAGGCATCATGGCGGTATTTTTTGCTATCGATATCAGGATGTCAGTCTCTTGGCAGCCTTGTTATGGGGCAATAAATGTCCAACCATTGTGTTAGCAGATCCGGTACTTTGTTAATGGTTCCTATATGACGATTTCCTTCCAGCCAGTGTATTACTGCGCGGTCGGGGCCCTATACGAAATCCGCATTCACTATCCATTATTAACGGAATAAGAAAAGTAAAATTTAATGTTTATAAAAAATAAATCTAAATGATGAACGCTAAAGTGTGTCGGAATTCGGATTCAATTTTTGAATTGGTGTTGCTTTTTAATAATGTGATCGAGAAATTATTATTTTGATCATTGTTTTTTCTGTGTGTTTTTATTTGTTGTGGTTAGTTTTTATTCCTGCTAAGAATTTATGATGTCGACGGATTTATATGGAAATAAATTAAAGTTTTTTCCACCTTTGCCGTTAAATTTCACCACAAAGGTTAACGTTGTTTTTTAGCGATCCTCTGAAGTTATGGTGGGGGAAATAATATTACGTCGCCACTGGAATGGATTTGTGGCGCAGATTCAAGGTCTGTGCCGCATCTGAGCTGGGCGGATGTTCCGTCATACAAGCAAAAAACATTAACACATGGAGAAAAGTGCGATGACTTTTAAAAAGGTGCTTCTGGCTAGTATTGTGACTTCTATGTTTGCTGCTGGAGCTGCTTACGCGGGGCCTCCAGTGACTGTGACTTTCAAAAACTTGGGCAACGAAACCGCGACATACAAAGTTATTACTAACAATGAAGTCAGTACTAACGCCAGCGCCAGCCCCAAACCTGCTACGACTGTTCCTGCTAAGGGGTCTGATATTTATCGGGTTCAGAATGTCATCAGCCCTGATGCTAATGCAGCAATTGTTCGTTATACCATGGGTAGTAAAACGTGCGTATTCGGTACTACCTTCGTAAATACCATCATTCCTGGTGGCCTTTTCAATCCTGGCGGCCCTAAAAAGGCGCCAAAATGGAATAAATCAGCTGAGGGAAGCGGTGGGGCTGTCTGTACTGCAACGATTACTTCGCAGAGTTTATCCACATATGCGTGGAATGTTGAATTCACAATGAAATAATCAGCAGGCGATGTATTTTTGTTGATAGGCGAGAGGTCATGCTTTGTATAAAACCTGTCGCTAGCGCTATTGTTATGTATGTCATGGGGACGTCATGTGTCATTGACGTCCCTTTTTTTGACTTGCTCAGCTTTGCTGGTATAGCAGCGCGGTATGTTCAATGTCATTGCATCGCTGCTTTTAAATAGGGGCAGATTATGGAAAAAATAAATTCACTTGATGCTGTATCCAGCCGCTATATCCCGGCCAATACGGTTGGAAAAAGCGCTGTTGATGCAACGACTGTGGCATCGGTTCAAGAGAATAATGCAACAGCGACGAACAATGAGAGCACTCAGGTATCCGCACTCGCTCGTCAGTTAAGCGACGCTGCTGTTCGGGCTGCCGCCCGAGATGCAGGAACCGATCGTGATGGTTTAGGCGATATCGCCAGATCGGTCACTGAGAAGCTGTTAGGCGCGAGCTATGATATGAACAAAGCTGCTCACGATGCCGAAGTGCCTAAAACAGAAGACCCCGATTTATTAGCTCGGGCCAAACAAGCGACCAGCTTCGTGAATGGTGATGGTGTAAACCCGTTCAGGGGAATGTCCCGCGAGCAGTTAGCGTTGATCGCCTACGATGAAAGTGGTGATTTCACCGTCAATGAAAGACGTGCGGCCTGGTTGGAGTCTTATGATCAAGAGCAGCAGTGGAAGCGTGCCGCGATCGCCAAAATGGATGAGGAGTATAACCGAACTGGACAAGTCTCTTCTGGTACATTGTCAGAGATTCTAAAGCATTACAAATCCTTACCAGCAATTGAAGAAGCACAATTGCCCAAAGGATACGATACGCAACTATTGTCTCAGATTCAAGCTTCGGAAAGCGATGGCTTACCTCAGAGCGTAAAGGACTTGCAAGTATTTCTGGATCGTATGACGGAGAGTTTGGCTTTTCCTAAAGCATAAACAGTAGGATAATCCGATTCATGTGATGCTCTAGGGGATCGGCAAAGAGGCAAGGATGTCTGATGCAAGAATAACGGATCTGATCTGTTTACAAGGTATTTCACACACCTACAGTATCGGTGCTTCCTCTCAATCGGTGCTGCACAATATTTCACTGTCTATTCCTACCGGGCAAAGCTGCGCGATTGTGGGCGCATCGGGTTCCGGTAAAAGCACTTTGCTTAACATCATCGGCTTGCTCGATCAGCCTGTCTCGGGGCGTTTATTGCTCGCAGGGCAGGATATGTCTCAGGCAAGTGCTGATGAACGTGCGATCGTGCGTAATCAGGTCATTGGCTTTGTCTTCCAGAGTTTTAATTTACTGCCGCGCCTGGATGCGTTGGATAACGTTGCGCTTCCTCTGACCTACCGCGGCGTCTCGCGTCAGGTCGCTCGCCAAGCCGCACAGATACAGCTGGCGCGCGTCGGGCTTGCAGAGCGAACCCACCATCGGCCTGCCGACCTGTCTGGTGGTCAACGTCAGCGGGTGGCTATTGCGCGTGCGCTGGTCGGTGAACCTGCACTTCTGCTGGCGGATGAGCCGACCGGTAATCTCGACAGCCAAACGGCTGACGACATCATCACGCTCTTGCTGGCATTGAACCGCGAACAGGGGACGACGCTGGTGATGGTGACGCATGACGAAGGTATGGCCTGCCGTATGGCCCGGCGCATTCATGTGCAGGACGGCCGAATCCACGAGGCGAACCATGTCTGATCCTCGCTCACGGATGGAAGCGGGGCAAGGCCACTATGGTCCTTCGCTACAACAACGTCTGCTTGAGCCATTGAACAGCCTTATTCTTCTGGGACGGCGTGCCGTTCTGGCCCTCCTTGGGATTGCCGTGGGCTGCGGATCTGTTGTCGCTTTGCTGAATATCGGGCACAACGCGGAAGCCGAAGCCATGGGCGTATTCAGAGGGATGGGCAGCGACCTGCTGGTGGCCACCGTGCAGAATCGGCTAGGTAGCCATGCTACCGACTCGGCTCCGGCAGATTTGGATATCCCGGTTTTGCGACAACACCTACCTGATATTAAGGCGGCAACCGCATTAATTGTTACCTCCACCGAAGCGCGGCTGCGCGGGCGTTCACTGAGTACCATGGTGGTGGGCAGCCGAGCTGAATTGTCGGACGTTTTAGGGCTGACGCTCGCGCAGGGCCGCTACCTGAGTGATTTCGATGAGCAAAGTACCTATATCGTGTTGGGGGCGAATGTTGCGGAACAATGGGCATCGCAGGGGGGCATCGCTGCCTTGGGTGAACGCGTGCAGGTGGGAGGATACCTGTTTGAGATCGTCGGAATCCTTCAGCCGCAGGGGCACAACCCTCTGGTTCCCGTCTCGGTTGATGACTCTATCCTGATGCCGATCTCCGGTATGCGGCGTGTCATGCCTGCCCCACAAATCATCAGCGTGATTGCACGTAACCACAACAGCGATACGCTGATGCAAACAGGCTCACAGTTAAAGGATTATTTGGTCGCTCTGATGCCGAAGCTTGATATCGATGTGCAAATCCCACAGCAGCTACTGGAGGGAATGGCACAGCAGTCGCGGATGTTTTCATGGCTGCTGGCGGGGCTGGGGGGGATTTCCCTGCTGGTAGGCGGGGTTGGGGTGATGAATGTCATGGTGATGAATGTGTCTGAACGACGCCGTGAAATTGGTGTTCGTATGGCGCTGGGCGCGCGGCCGCGCGATATTGCGGGTTTGTTTTTGCTGGAGGCCGTTGTGCTATCCGCCTGCGGAGCTCTGATCGGGGCGGTGTGTGGTATCGCGGCGGCGTGGCTGTTTGTCTTTTTTTCAGACTGGTCAGCCTTTTCACTTTCGGCATTGTCACTTCCTCTCGGCATTGGCAGTTCATTGGCGATTGGCCTGTTTTTTGGGCTTAACCCTGCGATGAGCGCCGCGCGGCTTGAACCTGTACAGGCGCTACGCGATGCGTAAATCTATCCTGTGTTTACTGTTTTTGTTTTCTGCTCATGAAGGATATGCGGAAACGGCGTTGAATCCTTCTCAGGCGACGCGACAGGGGCAGGCGACAGTCAGTACGTCGCTGAATGCACAAACGATCGATCTCACGCTGAGTGATGCCATTTATCTTGGCTTGCGCGACAATCGTGCGATCCGTAGCGCCTATCTGGATCGTATCGCGCAGAAATTTGATCTTCGGGTCGCGGAGGATCGTTTTACCCCCAAGCTGTCGCTGACGGGCAGCTACCTTTCCAACCGTAACCAAAGCGATCGTTACCGGCAGGGCAATCTGACGCCGACATCAACTCTGCTCACGCCGTATGGCACCCGCTTCAGCCTCGGCTGGACCTACCGCCACACGCAGGCTGATAACGCCGGGTTGTCGCGTAACGATGGTGCCAACATTACGGTGATTCAACCTTTGCTGCGCGGCGCAGGTAAAGACGTCACGACCGCGCCGGTTCACATTGCGCGGCTGTCTGAGCAATTAAATCGTCTGGCGCTGAAATCCACCGTTTCACAGACGATTACGCAGATTATTGCTGCCTATCGGGAGGTGTTGCGCTCGCAGGAGCAACTGCAAATCGCGCGTGATGCGCTGGCGCGTGCGCGCCAGCTGGTAGACGTTAACCGTGCAATGATTGCCGCCGGGCGCATGGCCGAATTTGAAATTGTGCAAACCGAAGCTGAAGTGGCCACGCAGGAACTGGCGCATGAAGAAGCCAGAAACCAGCTGGATACCGCTCGCCTTGCGCTGTTGCAACTTCTGGCACTGGATTTAAATACGCTGATTGTGGCAACGGATGCCATGCAGGCACAGCGCGTTGATGTTAACGCCGCACAGGCGCTGAAGCAGGCCGAAGCCTCCCGACCGGCCTATCTGGCGCAGATTATCGCCAATGAGCAGGCGGCGCTCGGTCTGGCGGTTGCACGTAACGATCGCCTATGGGATGTCTCGCTGATTGGGGGCGCGAGCCAGGTGCGCGATCGTGCAGCACAGAGCAGTACCTCACGTACCTGGGAGAATTATGTTGGCGTTCAGGTGGAGATCCCTATCGGCGATCTGAGTACCCGTCAGGCGGAGGTTCAGGCGCGAGTGAATGTGCGTAACCAGCATATTCAGCTGGATGAAGTCAGGCAGCAGCTTGAACGCGATGTCACCAATGCGGTGCGTGATATCGGTACGCGCTGGCGGCAGTTTGAGATTTCCCAGCGTGCGCGGGATTTGTCGCGCCGCAAGCTGGAGATTGAACGAGAAAAGCTCACGGTTGGGCGTTCCAGTAACTTTCAGGTGCTGAGCTTTGAGAACGATTTACGCAACGCTGAAAATGCCCGTCTCAATGCACTGATCGGCTATCTCAATGCGCAGGCTGAACTGGATGAGACGCTGGGCACCACATTACAAAGCTGGGATATCGCACTCAATGATTAGGCATCACTTTCTGTCTCGCCTGCGTCGGCGTCACTTTAGGGTACTGCTGCTGATCGTCGCGTTTGGCATGCTCATCTGGCTGCTGGCAGGGCGTACGAGCGAGCAGGAAAACGCGCCTCAGGGGCAATGGTTTCCCGTTCAGCCCCAGTTGCTGGAAAATCAGCTCGGGCTGGTTGGACGCATCCAGGCCGCGATGCAGACCACGCTGGCAGCGCCTTTTGAAGGTGTTATCCGTGAGGTGCTGGCACGCGAGGGACAACGCGTCGAAGAAGGGCAAACATTACTGATACTGGATCCCGGACAAATTGAGATTCAGCTGCGTCAGGCTCAGGCCGAAGTGCTCAAGACACAGCGTGAGGTACAATCACTCAGACAGTGGGAACAAAGCACAGAGGTGTCGCGAGCGCGGCGCACATTAAGCTCAGCCCGGTCAACGTTTAGCAATACGCAAGCCAATCTTCGGGACACACAGGCGCTGTTCGAACGCGGCATCGTCGCGCGTATGGAAGTTGACACGCTGAAGCAGCAAATTCGTTCACAGGAACAGGACGTGATTGCGGCGCAAGAAGAGCTGCGAACGGTGCTGGCGCGGGGGAACGGCGAGGATCGCAAGATTGCAGAGATGGAACTGACGAATGCACAGGTGCGCTATCAGGCGCTGGCTGCGCAGGTTGAACGGCAAATCGTCAAGGCACCGTTTAGCGGTGTTGTCGTTCGACCTGCTACGCCTGATAACGGCAAGCCTGTGGTCATCCAACCTGGTTCGCTGGTCAGCCAGGGGACGCCGCTGTTTGGGGTCATTGCTCAGGAGCGTTTTCAGGTGGTGACTCGGGTAGAAGAGACCGACCTGCATCAGCTGCAAGAAGGCATGGTGGTTAATGTGACCGGGGATGGCTTTGCCGGACAAACGCTGACAGGCAAGGTCGCGTCGATTGATATGCAGGCTGATGCGGCCGATATGTCAGGCAGTGGCGCGTACTATAATGTGGTGGTATCACTCGATACGCCGTTAGCGGACTTAAGGCAAAATATTCGTCTGGGGATGAGCGCGCGGCTGGCTATTATTGTCTATCGTAACGAGCAGGGCATCGCGGTGCCTGCACAGGCGGTGCGTACTGACGAGAATGGCCGTGCCTATGTAATTTACCGTCCCACCGCTGACGCTTCGCCAAAGAAAATCAACGTGACGCTGGGGAAAACCGTGGCGCAGGGCGTAGAAATCGCCGGGCTGGAAGCGGGCGAGGTGCAGATTCCTTAGTCACTTATTTGAGTATGGTCAGCCATGAGAAAGGCACTACGGACACCACGTTAGCATTGAATGCTATACGTGTTTCACCAAATATCTGAAGGATACGAGCACCCAGAACCGCGGACTGCGGTAATTCGATGCTAAAGTAGATGGCTCATTTATTTGTATCGCTAAAAGGATTTGCCATGCCTGTCAGTTCCCCATCGTTAAGGTTTTATCTGGTTATTGGCCTGCTCCAGGGGCTTTTATTTGTCGCTGTGCAGGAAATGAAAAGCGGCATTCTTCAAACGATGTTGATCACAATGGCGGCGGTTGGCGGAATCAGTCTGCAATTGCTGGAGCGCACGCTCTTGGTGAATAAGACGTGGCTTTGGGCCGGCGTGCTGACTGTACTGATGACGGCGATTAGCGGTTGGGTTCTTTATGACGGCGGGGGAAACTACCTGCCTGATTCCTGGCTACTGTCTGGCATCCTACTCGGTTATATCAGCTGCACTTTCATGCGCAGTTGGTCAACACGTGAAGGGCGATGGCCATCCTATAAAGCACTCTGTAAAGATGCCTGGAGCAATATTTTTACTGTATTGATGGCTTTGCTATTAGTCCTGGTGGTTGTGTTGCTGCTCGTACTGTGCGGCATGCTGTTCAATATGTTGGGTTTTCGGCTGGTGAGTAAAGTACTTAGCCATCATCGATTTTATATGCTGTTCTTACCGATGGTGTTTTCTGTCGGTATTTATATCGGAATGACCAAAGAAGCGGTAGTCGTGCTGCTGCGTGGGATTCTGCTGTCGGCTTGCCGCTTCCTGCTGCCGTTTAGTGCGCTGATTACCGTAGTTTTCACCCTGACGCTGCCTTTTAGCGGTTTGGAGCCGATATGGAATACCGGCCGCTCTACCGTCATTCTGCTATGCCTGATGGGCGTAAACCTCTTTTTGATTAACTGTGCCTCTCAGGATGATAACGAAGGCCACGCTTATCCGGCGGTGTTACGCGGGTTGGTCAGTGCCAGCGTGCTGTGCCTGCCAGTCTTGGTTGCATTGGCGGGCTATTCCAGTTGGCTGCGTATCGAGCAGTATGGTCTGACACCTTTCCGTTTTCAGTCGATCTTCGTGGTGGCGATTGCGATGCTTTACAGTCTGGCGATGGTGTGGGCCGTCATCCGCCGTTCTGGCGTCTGGTTGGGGCATTTGCGTATGAGCAATCCGCTGCTCGCTGCCGTCATCTGTGTTTTGGTGATATTGCTACATACGCCGTTGTTAAATCCAGAAGCGTTTAGCGCGAAAAATCAGGTTCAGCGCTTGCTTAGTGGGAAAACGCCGATTGATGAATTTGATCTGTGGGCGCTGCGTGATGAGTTAGGAACGGCGGGCAGGCAGCAATTTAACTGGCTGGCCGCAGAATTGAAGCACGACCGGATACTTGACGCGACAGGGCGTCAGGTGCTGCTCGAGCGGCTGGAAGGTCGCCCCGCGAAAGTGCTCCCTGTTCAGGTCGAGTGGGTGGGGCCGCTGGAAGACGGAGTCGAAAGCATGTTGCAGGGCGATAATCTGGGTAATCAATGCAGAGAAATCCCTTGCCTGCTCTTTACTATTGATTTGACAGGCGACGGTCATAACGAAGTGCTCGTTTTCCCCAGAGTAGGCTGGGGGAATGGTGGGAAGATCCTCGCCCGTGATGAAAAGGGACAGTGGCAGATTGCGGCCAGGATGTTTGGCGCGATAGGGACGGAAAAACTGGTCGCTCTGGTGAAAGATGGCAAGGTTGAAGCCGTTTCCCCACGCTTCAAGACGGTCAGGATCGGTGACCAGAATATGGAGATTACCTATCCCTGATTTTACATTACGTTAGGTATTGCTTATTGATTCGATAAAGACAACGGATTGGTGATAGCGATCACGTTTCTGTACTTTAGCCACATGCGAAAACACATGAGGATAAAGTGATGTCAGTAATCAATACCCAAGTTAAACCATTCAAAAACATGGCTTTCAAAGACGGTCAATTCATCGAAGTGACTGAGAAGAACATCGAAGGCAAATGGAGCGTGTTCTTCTTCTATCCGGCCGACTTTACATTTGTCTGCCCGACCGAACTGGGTGATGTCGCTGACTACTACGACGAATTCCAACAGCGTGGCGTGGAAATCTACTCTGTTTCCACCGACACCCACTTCACGCACAAAGCGTGGCACAGCAGTTCTGAAACCATCGGCAAAATCAAATACACCATGATCGGTGACCCAACCGGTCAGCTGACGCGTAACTTTGAAAACATGCGCGAAGCAGAAGGTCTGGCCGATCGCGGTACGTTCATCGTTGACCCACAGGGCATCATCCAGGCGGTAGAAATCACGGCGGAAGGTATTGGCCGTGATGCATCTGACCTGCTGCGTAAAGTGAAAGCGGCTCAGTACGTGGCTTCTCACCCAGGCGAAGTCTGCCCGGCCAAGTGGAAAGAAGGCGAGGCTACACTGGCTCCGTCTCTGGATCTGGTTGGCAAAATCTAAGCTAACACCTCGGAAAACATAGCTGTTTTTATCGGGTGCGTTGCACCCGATTTTTCTGGCCCGGTTTTTTGGGGCCAGCACCCCGCACGACTTTGTCTTTGTACCCACTTGCCTAATTAAGGACGACCAATGCTCGACAATACGATGAAAGTCCAGTTGAAAGCCTATCTGGAAAAATTAACCAAACCTGTTGAGTTGATTGCGACTCTGGATGACTCCGCTAAATCTGCTGAAGTCAGAACCTTGCTGACTGAAATCGCTGAGCTGTCCGAACGGGTAAGTTTTGTTGAAAAGAATGAGTTGGCAGTACGTAAGCCTTCATTCCTGATTACCAATCCAGATTCCCAAAGCGGCCCGCGTTTTGCCGGTGCGCCAATGGGACACGAATTTACCTCCCTGATTCTGGCGTTATTGCAGGTGGGCGGTCATCCGTCGAAAGAAGCGAAAGAATTACTCGATCAAATCCGCCATCTTGACGGTGCGTTCCACTTTGAAACGTATTACTCGCTCTCCTGCCACAACTGCCCGGACGTGGTGCAGGCACTGAATTTAATGGCAGTGTTAAATCCGAATATTACCCATACCGCGATTGACGGCGGTGTGTTTCAGGATGAGATTCAAAGCCGTAATGTCATGGGCGTTCCCACCGTTTTCCTGAACGGCGAACACTTCAGCCAAGGGCGGACGAGCCTGGCTGAGATTGTGACTAAAATCGATACTGGTGCGGGCGCTAAACAGGTTGAGAAGCTGAACCAGCGTGACGTCTATGATGTGTTAATCATCGGTAGCGGCCCGGCGGGCGCAGCCGCGGCGGTCTATTCGGCGCGTAAAGGCATTCGTACCGGTTTGGTCGGCGAGCGCTTTGGCGGTCAGGTACTGGATACCGTCGATATCGAAAACTATATTTCCGTTCCGAAAACGGAAGGTGCCAAACTGGCGACCGCGCTGAAGAGCCATGTTGATGACTATGATGTCGATGTGATCGACGCGCAGAGCGCAGAAGCCTTAATTCCTGGCGGCGAACCGGGTAAACCGCATCAGGTGATTACCGTATCCGGTGCGACGCTGAAAGCGCGTAGCGTGATCATTGCGACCGGCGCACGCTGGAGAAACATGAATGTACCCGGCGAAGATCAGTACCGTACGCGGGGCGTAACGTACTGTCCACACTGTGATGGCCCGCTGTTTAAAGGCAAACATGTTGCGGTGATCGGCGGCGGGAACTCCGGTGTAGAAGCCGCTATCGATCTGGCTGGCGTAGTGAAACACGTGACGCTGCTTGAGTTTGCTCCGGAACTGAAAGCGGATTCTGTATTGCAGGATAAAGTGCGTAGCCTGCCGAACGTTGACATCATTCTGAATGCGCAAACCACAGAAGTGAAAGGCGATGGACAGAAGGTGACGGGGCTGAGCTACAAAGATCGTCTTACCGATACGGTGCACGATTTAGCACTGGAAGGGATCTTCGTGCAGATTGGCCTGCTGCCTAACACCCACTGGCTGGAAGGGACGGTAGCCAGAAACCGTATTGGCGAAATTGAGATCGATGCCAAGTGCGAAACCAGTGTGAAAGGTGTCTTTGCTGCCGGCGACTGTACGACGGTACCGTACAAGCAGATCATCATCGCGACGGGTGAAGGCGCAAAAGCATCCTTGAGCGCGTTTGACTACCTGATTAGAACCCGCGCATAACATCGATTCGTGGGAAAGGGGGGCGACGCTGCTGTCACCGTCCCAATTCTTTGAGACGATCTTAATGCTCCGCGCGGCGATGCCTCATAAAAAGGTGTCGCCGCGCTTTTTGTTTTCGATCGTAAAATCTTCCTTTTGATCATAAAACGCCCCTTTTGATCGTAAAAAGTAGATCTCAGCCCTTGCCAAGGGACGATAAGAAATTCATAATGCTGGCCGCTCTGTGCTATTGCACGTTTTTGCTGTCTACACAGCATCGTATTTCGAGCGTTAGTGTTGCCTCAGTCCACATCATTTTTTATCAGTTAATACAAAAAATCATATTCTTCTTAACAGACTTATCCACAGGCTGTTTGTTGGTTATTTATTAATCACGCTATGTTATTGATAAAATACTGTAGAGTATCTTATTGATATTTATTCATAAATTTTACTTATAAAACGTTATAACGATCGCTTGTACTTTTTGTGACAGTTGATTGGCAACGGTTTTTTTTATTTATTCACAGCGCGTGCGACAAACTGATGACAACGGTTTGCGCGACTCACGCATCGCGCGGTAATCCTTTCTCTACTGCACGAATAAGTCGTTTTTTCTGTGTAGACTGGACGTCAATTTCCACTGACGCACGGCGTTCTAACTGCTGACGCATCGCCCAGTGGATATGTTCATCCAACAATCCGCTTTCACCCAGACGAGCTTGCAGGGCCAGCACGATACTATCCTGATAGGGGGCATTTCCCAGTGCGACGGCAATATTGCGTAGCCAGCGGAGATGACCGATGCGCCTGATCGGTGACCCTTCCGTAATCCGCAGAAATTTCTCTTCATTCCAGCCGAATAGCGCCAACAGCTCCGGCGTATGCAGTGCAGCACGCGGGCTGAAATCGGCTTCGTCGGTGAGCTGCGAAAACCGATTCCACGGGCAAATAAGCTGACAGTCATCGCAGCCGTAGATGCGATTGCCCATTAGCGGACGAAATTCTTCAGGAATCGGGCCTTCCAATTCGATAGTCAGATAGGAAATACAACGGCGGGCATCGACGGTATAAGGTGCGACAATTGCGCCTGTTGGGCAGGTGGTCATACAGGCGACACAGCGGCCGCACTGTTCTTCCTGCGGCCGATCGACGGGCAGGGGTAAATCGATCAGCAGCTCGCCGAGAAAGAACCAGGAACCAGCCTCTCTGTTCAGAATTAGTGAGTGTTTACCAACCCAACCAAGCCCGGCTTTCGCGGCCAACGGGCGTTCCATGATAGGAGCGGAATCGACAAAGGGGCGAAAATTCAGTTCACCGCAGTATTCCTGAATCCGATCGCCGAGCTTTTTCAACCGCTGGCGTAACAACTTGTGGTAATCGCGGCCCAGCGCATAGCGGCTAACGTAGCCGAGCTCCGGATTCTTTAAGGTACTGGCGAATGCGGCTTTGGCGGGCAGGTAATTCATACGAACACTAATGACGCGCAGTGTACCGGGCAGCAGCTCATGTGGACGCGCCCGCAGCATGCCATGGCGCGCCATCCAATCCATTTCTCCGTGGTATTGCTTATCCAGCCAGTCCTGAAGCCGAGGCTCTTCTGCGGACAAATCGGTGTCGCAGATGCCGACCTGCTGGAATCCCAATGCCTGTCCCCATTGCTTGATGTGTTGCGCTAATTCGTTGAGATCGTAGGGGTATGACATGGGGAACCGTAAAATGTACTGTATTACCCCGATTTTACCATAACGTTTAGATATCGTTGTTGAACAGAACTGTATTGTCGATAAAAAGAACAGATAAAGACTTTGAGGCGGTCGTCGATAATTTTAGACGATAGCAAATAAAAACGTATGAATATCTCTGGGAGCACCTCATGGAAATGACACCATTGGTTTCTTATCGCACCACTGTTCACGGCTTAGATCTCCACATTGATGTTAACCAGCGGCAGGCTGCGCAAATGACTACGGTTGCGTCATCGAAGCCGATTACCTTTGAACATGTGCAAATCAGTCAGGAAGGCCGGGATCAGTTACAAGACTCTATTATATCCCAGCCTGTTCGCCGTTTTTTTTCCTCTGATATCGATAATGCATTGTCACAGGCCTTAGCCGAACAGCCTGAGCAGGTGTCTCAGGCGGTTTATCGTATCATTGATGAAAATTTCATGAATAGCTCAGCGGTAAGTGGAGAGCAGCGTCAAGCTTCGTTAGCGCTGGGACTTTCTCAGGCTGCTTATCTCGCCGAACACTATATCAATGACGATCGGAAGCAATCCTTTCTGGATACGATGAAGCAAATTGCGGCGATTTCGCAGACGCAGACAACGGACGAAACAGGCAATGTCTCTTATTACACTCCTCCTTCCTATATACCTGGAACGACGGAATATAAGGTGGACTGGGTAGAAATCATGAAGGAAAAAGAACCGAAGCGTTATGAGAGGTATCAGGAAGCGATGGCGTCCGGTGACACGGTAAAAGGGTTAGAAGAGTTTATTAGCTTCGCCAAAACTGCTGCCATTAAACATTCTGATTGGGGACGGGAGTATCAGGATAACGCTGCCAGAAAAGTTAACGATCTGAAGCAGGCAGAAATAAGCAATCCATTTGCCAATATTGATTTGTCCACCTCATCTGGCTTTATGTCGAACGCGCTTGATGTATTGAAAAGCGTTTTTAATGCACAAACGCAGCAATACTCGGTAAAGCGGCTCGAACAATTCTTTGCTTCGCTACCTGAGATTTCTCGCTAATAGGCCCTGATCGTCTGCCCGTTCTCTCTGGCGAACCGGGGCAGACCTTGCTAACTTGAAATGCATGTTCCATGTCATTGATGGAGAACAACATGCATCACGCCACTGAGTCTCATCGGCTCGATACGGCAGAAACCACATTGCCTGATTCGGTGTTTTACGCCGACTGGGTGCGCCGCGAAGAAGCCAGAGCGGCGCGCGAGTCAGGACTTTCGCTGTGGGTGCTCATGCAGCGTGCGGGAGACGCGGCATTTCAGGTGGCGCGCCAATGCTATCCCTCGGCTCGACGCTGGCGGGTTCTGGCTGGACACGGCAATAACGGCGGTGATGGATATGTGGTCGCCAGTTTGGCGCGAGCTGCGGGCATTGACGTGGATGTTGTTGCCTGCACCAGCGACAAGCCGCTGCCCGATGACGCCCGCCTTGCCCGCCAGCGCTGGCTGGAGCAGGGCGGGTGTGTTCAGGATGTGAATGCGCAGGATGCTGCTTCGCCGTGGCCGGAAGGGATCGATCTCATCGTTGATGGTCTGCTCGGCACCGGGCTTTCCGCTGCACCGCGCGCACCCTATGCCGCATTAATGACACAGGCGAATGCCTATCCCGCCCCTATCGTTTCACTGGATATTCCCTCTGGATTGCATGCCGAAACCGGCGCTTGTGCTGGCGTTGCGATCTGCGCGGCGCAGACGGTGACGTTTATCGCGTTGAAACCGGGGTTACTGACGGGCCGTGCGCGTGAGCAGGTTGGGACATTACATTACCACTCGTTAGGCTTACAGAGATGGCTAGACGACCAAACTGCGCCGATACGGCGACTGACCGCGGCGCAGCTTGCCAAATGGTTGTCTCCTCGACCGGCCGGACAGCATAAAGGCGATAACGGCAGACTGCTGGTAGTGGGCGGCAATGCTGGCTTGGGCGGCGCGGTATTGATGGCCGCCGATGCAGCGTTACACAGCGGCGCAGGCTTAGTGCGAGTACTTACTCACAAACAGTATCAATCGGCGTTTCTCACGGCCCGACCTGAATTAATGGTGCAGGAACTGACGACAGATACCCTGCGGCAGGGGCTGGAATGGGCGGATGTCGTCGTGATTGGACCCGGTTTAGGACAGGATGAATGGGGTAAAAATGCGCTGCGTCTGGCAGAAAATTGTAACAAACCCATGTTATGGGATGCGGATGCGCTTAACCTGCTGGCAATCAATCCGCATAAGCGGCAGAATCGCGTGCTGACACCTCACCCCGGCGAGGCGGCGCGTTTACTGAATTGCCGTGTCTCTGATATTGAAAGTGATCGCTTACTTGCAGCGACAAGGTTGGCAAAACGCTATGGTGGCGTTGTCGTGTTAAAAGGGGCGGGAACGGTCATCGTCAGCGAGCGGGACGAGGTTGCCATTGCTGATGTGGGTAACCCCGGTATGGCGACAGGTGGTATGGGTGATGTGCTGTCAGGTATTGTCGGCGGTTTGCTGGCACAAAAGCTCTCGCTGTATGATGCGGCTTGTGCAGGGTGTGTTGTACACGGTGCGGCGGCCGATTGGTTGGCGGCCCGACGCGGCACCCGGGGTATGCTGGCAACCGACTTACTGCCTGTGCTGTTCCGGTATGTTAATCCGAGCTGATGTTTTTAGAGCCGATGTTTTTAGGACTTATGTTGTTAGAACAATAGAATGAAAAAAATAGTCTTACTTCTGCCGGATGAGGCAGCCACTATCTCGTTAGGCACGGCGCTGGCGCAAGCCTGTGACGGCGCTTGTGTTATCCACCTTTATGGCGATCTTGGCGCGGGGAAAACGACGTTTAGTCGCGGGTTCCTACAGGCGCGTGGTCACCAGGGCAATGTCAAAAGCCCCACTTATACGCTGGTAGAGCCTTATGCGTTATCGCCGCTGGCGGTCTACCACTTTGATCTCTATCGACTGGCCGACCCGGAAGAGTTGGAGTTTATGGGGATCCGTGATTATTTAACGCAGGATGCCATTTGTCTGATTGAATGGCCGCAACAGGGTGCAGGCGTGCTGCCCGATGCGGATATCGAACTGCATTTGCGCTATCAGGATCAGGGCCGACAGGCTGAACTGTCCGCTGTCTCTGCGGTGGGAGACGCGATGTTGCAACGTTTTTCTCTTCAGCCAGGAACAACAGAATCATGATGAGTCGTATGGTTACGCTGTTCATCGGCGTGTGGCTGTTGCTGGCGGGGTCGGCGTGGGCCGCTAATCTGTCGGACATTAAGGTGGACAACGCCTCAGGCCAGGCCACGGTGCGCCTGAGCTTTAGCGGTCAGCCTATTTATGCTTTTTTCCCACTCAGTAACCCTGCCAGAGTGGTGATTGATATTCGTCAGACTGGCGTCATTCAGGGATTGCCGCTGGATTTCAGCGGGCAAAATCTGATTAAGCGTGTGCGCACCAGCAATGCGCAGGACGCACAAAGCCTGCGTTTGGTGCTGGATTTGACTCAGGCGGCTAAAACGCGAGCGGTGACGCAAAAAGAAGGATCGGGTTACGTTGTGGTTTTCACCATCACGGGTGATAAAGCAAAAACGGTGCAAGCCTCAGCGCCTCCGGCTTCACGGCAGCAGAATAGCGCACCGGTAGAACCCGCCAAAAATCCGTTTACCAACAAGCCGACTGTGGCCGTCAATAGCAGTTCGTCATCAGCCCGCGTGCCAGCCCGGCAGGGGAATGAACGCGTTGTGGTGGCGATTGATGCCGGTCACGGCGGGCAGGATCCTGGTGCGATTGGCACGAACGGGCTGCGGGAGAAAAATGTCACTATTGCTATCGCCCGTAAGCTACAAGTCTTACTGAATAACGATCCCGCTTTTAAAGGTGTGCTGACGCGTGACGGCGACTACTTTATTTCTGTCATGGGGCGTTCGGACGTGGCGCGTAAGCAGGGCGCGAACCTGTTAGTGTCGATTCACGCAGATGCGGCGCCGAACCGTAATGCCAAAGGCGCGTCCGTTTGGGTGCTGTCCAACCGCCGTGCGAACAGTGAAATGGCAAACTGGCTGGAACAGCATGAGAAGCAATCTGAACTGCTGGGCGGGGCTGGCGATCTGTTAGCGAACAGCAGTGCCGATCCTTACCTGAGTCAGGCGGTACTGGATCTGCAATTTGGTCACTCTCAGCGGGTCGGGTATGACGTGGCAACCAAGGTACTGCGTGAACTCCAGCGCGTCGGGGGGCTGCATAAACGACGTCCTGAGCACGCCAGTTTAGGGGTGTTGCGCTCGCCGGATATTCCCTCTCTACTTGTGGAAACCGGATTTATCACCAATGTTTCGGAAGAGCGGCTGTTGGGGAGTAACGATTATCAGGAAAAAATCGCCAATGCGATTTATCAGGGGCTGAGGGGGTACTTCCAGACGCACCCGATGCAATCTCTCCCAAAGCAGGAAAGCCGCCCACTACAGTCGGCGGCAAATGATACCGCAACGTCAAGTGATAACGTCAGCGCGGCAAAGGCGACTGCGGGCAGCACGCGTCATACCGTTGCACGCGGTGAAACACTTTCTTCCATTGCCCGGAGTTATGGCGTCAGCCTCGCGGCCATGCGTGACGTGAATAAGCTGAACAAGGATATCGTCTGGGTTGGACAACGCCTGAATATTCCGGCGACAGGGACGAAACAGACGGCATCATCCCCAGCGCCCAAAAAGGCAGCGCCGGTGAAGCATAAGGTCGTAAAGGGTGATAGCCTAAGTGCGATCGCTGCCCGCTACGGTGTCAGCATGAAAGATATCCAGCAAGCGAATAATATGCGTTCCGGCACGGTACAACTGGGGCAAACGCTGATTATTCCGTCCGCCTGATGCTTCATACTGACGATGTCGATAGATTGAAGATTGTAAGAGGGATACGCCATGCCGATTCAGGTGTTGCCACCGCAGTTGGCTAACCAGATCGCCGCCGGAGAAGTGGTTGAGCGTCCGGCTTCGGTCGTGAAGGAGCTGGTGGAAAACAGTCTGGATGCAGGGGCAACCCGGATTGATATCGACATCGAGCGCGGTGGTGCGAAGCTGATTCGTATTCGTGACAACGGTTCGGGCATCGGAAAGGATGAATTAACGCTCGCGCTGGCGCGTCATGCGACCAGCAAAATTGCGACGCTCGACGATCTGGAAGCGATCGTCAGCATGGGCTTTCGCGGCGAAGCGCTGGCGAGTATCAGTTCTGTCTCCCGTTTAACCCTGACATCACGCACCGCCGAACAATCCGAAGCCTGGCAGGCCTACGCCGAAGGGCGTGATATGGCGGTGACGGTCAAACCTGCGGCTCATCCTGTGGGCACCACGCTGGAAGTGTTGGATCTGTTTTATAACACGCCTGCCCGCCGTAAATTTATGCGTACCGAAAAAACCGAATTCACGCATATTGATGAGGTGGTGCGCCGTATTGCGCTGGCGCGTTTCGATGTCGCCATTACGTTGCATCATAACGGTAAGCTGATGCGGCAGTACCGTGCGGCACCGGATAAAAGCCAGTATGAACGCCGGTTGGGCAGCATCTGCGGGGCGACCTTCCTGCAGCATGCGCTGGCGGTGTCCTGGCAACACGGCGATCTCACTATTCATGGCTGGGTGGCCGATCCGGTTGGCGCGAAACAGCTGCCTGATATGCAGTATTGCTACGTGAACCAGCGCATGATGCGCGATCGGCTCATCAACCATGCCATCCGACAGGCTTATCAGGATCAGCTCAGTGACGATCAGCAACCCGCCTATGTGCTGTATCTGGAGATCGACCCGCATCAGGTTGATGTGAATGTGCATCCTGCCAAGCATGAGGTTCGGTTCCATCAGGCTCGGCTGGTGCATGACTTTATCTATCAGGCGGTGATGTCCGTTCTGCAACAAGCATCTGCACCGGGGCTTGGCATGACGGAGCCGGAGACCGGGAAACCCGTGCAATGGCAGCAGGAAAATCGTCCCGCCGCCGGCGAAAACCATTTTGCTCAGCCGTCGCGTACCGATAACTCGCCGTCGTATGGCGGGAAAACGCCGCGTGCGGGCCATGCCGGTCAGGCGAGAGACACAGCCTATTCCGGCTATCAACCGGAACATCCGTACCAGAAAAAGCAGGGCGATCTGTATAAGACGCTGCTGCAACCGGCGGATAACGCGGCAAGTGCGCCAATCCCGTCTGGCGAGCGCGTTTCTGTACCGCCGAATCGCATTATGCCGCCAGATGCGTCGGTGCCGTCGGCAGCATCACATGATTCCCCTCCACATCGAACCGCGCCGGACACGGCCGTCAGTAATAATAAGTCACGCGCGCCCGTTGAGTCGCCGCTGGAAAGCCAATCGAATGGCTTTGGCCGAGTATTGACGGTTTATCCGCCGTGCTACGCGCTGCTGGAGTACCATAAGGGGCTGGCGATGCTGTCGCTTTCCGTTGCTGAGCGCTATCTGAAAGCGGTGCAGCTGACGCCGTCGGAAGAGGGGCTGCGGGCGCAGCCGTTGCTGATTCCGCAGCGCCTGACGTTGAGTAAATCTGAGCTGAGCGTGTTGTCTGCACATCACGCTTTGCTGGCGCGTTTTGGTATTGATGTACTTGTTGAGTCACAGCGTGCGACGCTGCGGGCTGTACCTTTACCATTGCGCCAACAAAATTTACAAAACTTGATCTCCGAACTGATAGGCTATCTGGCCAACTATCAGACGGTTGAGACGCAGCAGGTGGAACCTGGTGAATTAGCATCGTGGATGGCAACGCGATTGCAGAGTGATCAGGAAAGCTGGAGCCATTCTCAGGCCATACAATTACTGGCGGATGTCGAGCGGCTTTGTCCGCAGTTGGCGAAAGCGCCGCCGTCTGAACTTTTATATATGATGGACATCCATGATGCCATCAAGGCTTTAAAGCATGAGTGATGTAGAAAAAGCGTCGTTGCCGCCCGCCATTTTTATCATGGGGCCAACGGCGTCAGGAAAAACGGCATTGGCAATGGCGTTACGAGAATATTTGCCGGTAGAGTTGATTAGCGTAGATTCCGCCCTCATCTATAAAGGCATGGATATCGGGACAGCAAAACCGAGTGCGGAAGAGCTTGCACAGGCACCGCATCGGTTAATCGACATTCTCGATCCGGCGGAATCCTATTCTGCGGCCGATTTTCGCCGCGATGCGCTACGTGAGATGGCAGACATTACCGCTGCCGGGCGCATTCCCCTCCTGGTTGGGGGGACGATGCTGTATTTCAAGGCGCTGCTGGAGGGGCTTTCTCCTCTGCCGCCAGCCGATGCTGCCGTGCGCCAGCGTATTGAAGAACAGGCAAAAGAAATCGGCTGGGAAGCGATGCATCGGCAGCTCAGTGAGATCGATCCGGTAGCAGCAATTCGGATTCATCCAAATGATCCACAGAGACTCTCGCGAGCACTGGAAGTTTTTTTCGTTTCAGGTAACACTTTAACTGAACTGACAAAAACGTCTGGCGACGCGCTGCCCTATCAGGTTCATCAGTTTGCTATCGCCCCGGCGACGCGTGAATTGTTGCATCAGCGAATTGAACAGCGTTTTCACCAGATGTTGGCGGCGGATTTTGAGAGAGAAGCCCGGTTATTATTTGCCCGGCAGGACCTTCATACGGATATGCCCTCTATTCGTTGCGTTGGTTATCGCCAGATGTGGTCATATTTATCCGGTGAAATTGATTACGATGAAATGGTTTATCGGGGAATTTGTGCGACGCGTCAGCTCGCGAAGCGGCAAATGACCTGGCTACGCGGTTGGGATGATGTCTGCTGGCTGGATAGCGAAAAACCAACTGAAGCACTGAACAAGGTAATAGAGGTTGTTAGTGCATAGGTTGAGTGATTGTGTACAATCGGTGAGTCTCAGCGTGCAAGTTTTTTACACCGTTATTTTAGAGCCGTAGGGCTCTTTGTTACAAACAACATACAAATAAGGAAAATATAGAATGGCTAAGGGGCAATCTTTGCAAGATCCGTTCTTGAACGCTTTGCGTCGTGAACGTGTTCCGGTTTCGATTTATTTGGTGAACGGTATTAAGCTGCAAGGTCAGATCGAATCTTTCGATCAGTTCGTGATTTTGTTGAAAAACACGGTAAGTCAGATGGTTTATAAGCACGCCATCTCTACAGTTGTTCCCTCTCGTCCTGTATCTCACCATAGCAACAATCCAGGCGGCGGCAGCAATTATCACAGTAACAACACGGCGGCTTCGCAGCAGTCGCAGGAAGCTGATGACGCCGAATAAGGCGTATTGTCAATTCACCACGGCGCGGGAGAGCTGGATGCATCGCTCGGCTCCTTCGCTGTGGTGTTTTTTGCTCGTTTAAGAGGTTACTCGCTTGTTTGACCGTTATGAATCAGGTGAACGGGCCATATTAGTTCATATTTTTTTCTCGCAAGATAGAGATACTGACGATCTGCTGGAGTTTGAATCTCTGGTTTCTTCTGCCGGTATTGAATCCTTGCAGGTGGTTACTGGTAGCCGTAAGGCGCCTCACCCCAAGTATTTTGTCGGGGAAGGTAAAGCCGAAGAAATTGCCCAGGCAGTAAAAGAAACTGGCGCGTTTGTCGTGCTGTTTGATCATGCGTTGACGCCTGCTCAGGAACGTAATCTGGAGCGTTTGTGTGAGTGCCGGGTGATCGATCGTACCGGACTGATTTTAGATATTTTTGCCCAGCGTGCGCGTACTCACGAGGGGAAATTACAGGTAGAACTGGCACAGTTGCGCCACCTCGCGACCCGATTGGTTCGCGGTTGGACGCACCTTGAGCGCCAGAAAGGCGGTATCGGTTTGCGTGGCCCGGGTGAAACCCAGCTTGAAACCGACCGTCGTTTATTGCGTAACCGTATCACTCAGATACTGTCGCGTCTTGAACGGGTAGAAAAACAGCGTGAACAGGGGCGGCGGTCGCGGGTTCGCGCCGATGTCCCCACCGTTTCGCTGGTGGGCTATACCAACGCGGGTAAATCCACGCTGTTTAACAAGATTACATCGGCGGGCGTCTATGCCGCCGATCAGTTATTTGCCACACTGGATCCAACATTGCGCCGCATTGAAGTGGATGATGTCGGTGATACAGTGCTGGCGGATACCGTAGGTTTTATCCGGCAGTTGCCCCATGATTTGGTGGCTGCGTTTAAGGCTACACTACAGGAAACACGTCAGGCCTCGCTGCTGTTGCACGTTGTTGATGCCGCCGATCCTCGTCTCGACGAGAACATCGAGGCGGTTAATGACGTACTGGCGGAAATCGAGGCGGATGAAATACCTGCGCTGTTGGTAATGAACAAGATTGATATGCTGGATGATTTCGTTCCGCGTATCGATCGCAACGAAGAGAATCTACCGGTACGGGTCTGGCTTTCAGCACAGACTGGTGACGGTATTCCGTTGCTATTTCAGGCATTGACTGAGCGGCTTTCCGGGGAAATCGCACAATATACCTTGCATCTTCCCCCGCAGGCAGGACGCTTGCGTAGTCGTTTTTACCAGCTTCAGGCAATAGAAAAAGAATGGATTGAAGAGGATGGGCAAATTGGTCTGGTTATTCGTATGCCGATTGCTGACTGGCGCCGCCTCTGCAAAAAAGAGCAGGAACTGATGGACTATATTGTCTGATTTGACTGGCAAAAACAGTCTGAGCGGTGAAATAGTCTGACGGACTCTGGGATATTGAACCTGAAGAACACCTATCATAAAGAATGGAGCTAAAACATGGCGTGGAATCAGCCCGGTAATAACGGACAAGACCGCGACCCGTGGGGGAGCAGCAGCAATAATGGCGGCAACTCTGGCGGAAATAACAATAAAGGTGGCCGAGATCAGGGGCCGCCGGATCTGGACGACATCTTCCGTAAACTGAGCAAAAAACTCAGCGATCTGGGTGGCGGAAAAGGTTCTGGCTCAAGCAACAGCGGAAATTCTGGCGGCCCAGCACTGGGTGGCCGGATCGTCGGTATCGCTGCCGTCGCTGCGGTTGTCATCTGGGCTGCTACGGGTTTCTATACCATTAAAGAAGCGGAGCGCGGTGTCGTCACGCGCTTTGGTAAATTTAGCCATTTGGTTGGGCCAGGTCTGAACTGGAAACCGACCTTCATCGACTCTGTTCGCGCTGTGAACGTCGAGTCGGTGCGTGAACTGGCGACGTCGGGCGTGATGTTGACGTCAGATGAGAACGTCGTGCGCGTTGAAATGAACGTGCAATATCGTGTCACGCAGCCAGAACAATATCTGTTCAGCGTAACCAATGCGGATGACAGCCTGCGTCAGGCAACTGACAGCGCGCTGCGCGGCGTTATTGGTAAGTACACGATGGACAAAATTTTGACCGAAGGCCGTACCATTGTGCGTACGGATACTCAGCGTGTACTGGAAGAAACCGTTCGTCCGTACAACATGGGTATCACACTGCTGGACGTCAACTTCCAGACCGCGCGTCCGCCAGAAGAAGTGAAGGCCGCGTTTGATGATGCGATTGCCGCTCGTGAAAACGAACAGCAATATATTCGTGAAGCGGAAGCCTACGCGAACGAAGTGCAGCCGCGTGCTAACGGTCAGGCTCAGCGTATTCTGGAAGAGTCTCGCGCTTATAAAACCCGTACCGTTCTGGAAGCTCAGGGTGAGGTTGCCCGTTTTGCCAGAGTTTTACCGGAATATAAAGCCGCGCCAGAAATCACCCGCGAGCGTCTGTATATCGAAACAATGGAACGCGTGCTGAGCCATACCCGTAAAGTGCTGGTCAATGACAAGGGGGGCAACCTGATGGTGCTGCCGTTGGATCAGATGCTGCGTGGACAAGGCGGTGAAAATACGCAAAGCAACAGCAATAACAGCAGCGCTAGCCCACTGCGTCTGCCCACTGGTAGCAGCGGTGCAGCGAATAGCAACCAGACGCGCAGCAGTAACAATGGAAATATCATGGATCAGCGCAGAGCAAATGCGCAGCGTGATGACTTCACTCGAGTAGGGAGAGAATAATCGATGCGTAAGCCCTTACTATTTATCCTGATCCTGGTACTGATGGTGGTCTATGCGTCACTGTTTGTGGTGCAGGAAGGCCAGCGCGGCATTGTGATGCGTTTTGGCAAAGTATTGCGTGATGACGAGAACAAGCCGCTGATTTATGCACCGGGATTGCAGTTCAAGATTCCGTTTATCGACTCAGTGAAAATGCTGGATGCGCGTATCCAGACGATGGAAAACCAGGCTGACCGCTTTATCACTAAAGAGCAGAAAGACCTGATTGTCGATTCCTACCTGAAATGGCGTATCAGCGATTTCAGCCGTTACTATCTGGCAACGGGCGGCGGCGACATCTCTCAGGCTGAAGTGCTGCTGAAACGTAAGTTCAGTGACCGTCTGCGTTCTGAGATTGGTCGTCTGGATGTGAAAGGGATTGTTACCGACTCGCGTGGTCAACTGATGTCTGACGTGCGTGAAGCGCTGAATACCGGTACGGGTGAAACCACCGAAGCCGATAATGCGATTGCTTCTGCTGCTGCGCGCGTTGAGAAAGAAACGACGGGCAACGAGCCTCACATCAACCCTAACAGCATGGCTGCACTGGGGATTGAGGTTATCGATGTGCGAATTAAGCAAATCAACCTGCCAACGGAAGTCTCTGACGCGATTTACCAACGTATGCGTGCAGAGCGTGAAGCAGTAGCGCGTCGTCACCGTTCACAGGGTCAGGAAGAAGCTGAAAAGCTGAAAGCGGCGGCAGACTATGAAGTCACCCGTACGCTGGCTGAAGCGGAACGTCAGGGACGTATTACCCGTGGTGAAGGGGATGCCGAAGCGGCGAAACTGTTTGCTAACGCCTTCAGTGAAGATCCAGACTTCTACGCTTTCGTTCGTAGCCTGCGTGCGTATGAAAACAGCTTCAGTAATAATCAGGACGTGATGGTTCTCAGCCCGGATAGCGACTTCTTCCGCTACATGAAGTCACCGGACAGCGTGGTACCACGCCGCTGATAGTCATTAACTGACGTCTTTCATCAAGCCCGGGTTCTTTCTCGGGCTTTTTTTTGCCATTTTCTGGCAGAGAGATATTCAAGGGTTTGCTCCTGCACGAATCTGATGCGGAGAAAAGGGGTTGTTATGAATTCAACAATTTGGTTGGCGCTTGGGCTGGTTTTGGTGCTTGAAGGGCTGGGGCCTCTGCTGTTTCCCCGTCTCTGGCGGCGTATGATTTTGGGTATCGCGCAGCTGCCGGATACTATTTTGCGCCGTTTTGGCGGCGGAATAGTTGTTGCAGGGTGCGTGATCTACTACATGTTGCGTAGCCGGATGGGCGGCTAGAATTACGCGGAAAAATGTGCGCAATCGTGTGCTAAAAGTACTGAAAGCATCCAAATGAGATGTTAGAATCCTTTTTTAAGCAACCTGGTGATTCTTGAAATGGGTAAGAACGTCGTCGTACTGGGCACCCAATGGGGTGACGAAGGTAAAGGCAAGGTCGTTGACCTGCTGACTGAACGGGCTAAATATGTTGTGCGCTATCAGGGTGGTCACAACGCTGGCCACACGCTGGTTATCAACGGTGAAAAAACCGTCCTTCATTTAATTCCTTCTGGCATTCTGCGTGAAAATGTTGTCAGCATCATCGGTAACGGTGTTGTGCTGGCGCCTGACGCACTGATGAAAGAAATGACGGAGCTTGAAGCGCGTGGCGTCCCGGTACGCGAACGTCTGCTGCTTTCTGAAGCTTGTCCGTTAATCCTGCCTTATCACGTCGCGTTGGATAACGCCCGTGAGAAAGCGCGTGGTGCGAAAGCAATTGGTACGACTGGCCGCGGTATCGGCCCAGCGTATGAAGATAAAGTTGCTCGCCGTGGTCTGCGCGTTGGCGATCTGTTTGATAAAGAAACGTTTGCCGTCAAACTGAAAGAGATCGTCGAATACCATAACTTCCAGCTGGTTAACTACTACAAAGCTGATGCTGTCGACTACCAGAAAGTGCTGGACGATGTGCTGGCGATTGCCGACATCCTGACAGCGATGGTCGTTGATGTTTCCGATCTGCTGTACAAAGCGCACCTGCGTGGCGATTTCGTCATGTTTGAAGGCGCACAGGGTACGCTACTGGATATCGACCACGGTACTTATCCGTACGTGACCTCCTCGAATACCACTGCGGGTGGCGTTGCTACCGGTTCTGGTCTGGGTCCACGCTATGTCGATTACGTACTGGGTATCGTTAAAGCTTATTCTACCCGTGTGGGCGCAGGTCCATTCCCGACTGAGCTGTTTGAAGAAGTCGGTGAGCACCTGTCTCAGAAAGGTAACGAGTTTGGCGCGACCACGGGTCGCCGTCGTCGTACCGGCTGGCTGGATGCGGTTGCCGTGCGTCGTGCAGTACAGATCAACTCGCTTTCTGGCTTCTGCCTGACCAAGCTGGATGTTCTGGACGGCCTGAAAGAGATTAAAATCTGCGTAGGCTATCGTTTGCCGAATGGCACCGAAGTGGATACCACTCCGCTGGCTGCTGAAGGCTGGGAAGGTCTTGAGCCGATCTACGAAACGATGCCAGGTTGGTCTGAAAGCACGTTTGGCGTGAAAGATCACAGCAAACTGCCGCAGGCTGCACTGAACTACATCAAACGTATCGAAGAAGTCACCGGTGTGCCGATTGATATTATTTCCACCGGCCCAGATCGTAGCGAAACGATGGTGTTGCGCGATCCGTTCGACGCTTAATTTCGTCCCTTAACGGGTGATACGAATATGAAAAAGGACGGGATTCCCGTCCTTTTTGCTATCTGTAAGTTAACCGTCGTTGTGTGAACGACGACGGTTTCTACCTGTTATTCCTTGGCTTCTTCCGCTTTCTGCGCTTTCTTTTTCAGACCATCCAATAGCTTATTGTGGATGTTGCTGAATCCACCGTTGCTCATCACCAGAATATGGTCGCCTGGCTGTGCGGTCTTGACGATGTTTTCTACCAACGTGTCAATATCTGCACTCCAGTGAGCAGGCTGTACGCAGGCTTCCGCGACTTCTACGACCTGCCATGGAATATGGGCCGGCTGGAAGAGGAAAACTTCATCAGCACGGCCTAATGACGGCGCCAGCTCATTCCTGCACATCCCCAATTTCATGGTGTTGGAACGGGGTTCAAGCACAGCCAAGATACGCGCTGTGCCGCCAACCTTGCTGCGTAGCGCCGACAGCGTCGCCAGAATCGCGGTGGGGTGGTGTGCAAAGTCGTCATAAACTGCGACGCCATGCTCTGTACCGCGTAATTCCAGACGGCGACGTGCGTTGATAAAACCGCCCAGCGCGCGGCAGGCATCTGCGGGCAGCACGCCGACATGATGTGCTGCGGCAATCGCCATCAGCCCGTTATGCATGTTGTGTTCACCCACCAGCTTCCAGTGGACTTCACCGACGAGTTCATTGTTCAGGTAAACCTGATATTGGCTGGCATCAATCGACACTTTCTGTGCCCGCCACGCGCCTTCTTCGCCAACCAGTTCCTGCTCACTCCAGCATCCCATTCCCATCACCTGTTTGAGGTTAAGGTCGTTGGTTGGCAGGATGATTTTCCCGCTGCCCGGCACCAGCCGCACAAGATGGTGGAACTGTTTTTGAATGGCTTTCAGATCGTCAAAGATGTCGGCGTGATCGAACTCAAGGTTGTTAAGCACCAGCGTTCTGGGGCAGTAATGTACGAATTTGGAGCGTTTGTCGAAAAATGCACAGTCATATTCATCGGCTTCGAGCACCATGAACGGGCTGTCACCCAAGCGAGCGGAAACGGTAAAGTTGCCGGGAACGCCACCGATCACAAAGCCGGGCTGGTAGCCGCAATCTTCCAGAATCCAGGTGACCATCCCTGCCGTGGTGGTTTTGCCATGTGTACCCGCAACGGCAATCACCCAGCGATCGCGTAATACATGATCATGCAGCCACTGTGGACCGGAAACATAAGGTAATCCCTGTTCCAGTACGGCTTCGACGCACGGGTTTCCACGCGTCATCGCATTGCCGATGATGACCAAATCAGGTGCCGGGGTAAGCTGTGCCGGATCGTAGCCCTGAATTAGCGTGATTCCCTGCTCTTCAAGTAAGGTACTCATGGGGGGATAAACATTTGCATCTGAGCCCGTGACGTCATGCCCCAGTGAACGAGCAAGCAGGGCAAGGCCACCCATAAAGGTGCCGCAGATACCTAAAATATGAATACGCATACATTTTCCATCTTCACAGTGAGTCTGCGTCACATTCTAACGCTATGAATCCGCCATAAGAAATGGATTTGACTAGGTACTCACTTTCTCTTTGGGCTACACTGCATGCGCAAACGTTGGCGGTGCAGAAATGAAACCGCTTTTCATCCGTAGATTCTGGAATAGTGTTATGAAAACGTTAGGCGAATTTATCGTCGAAAAACAGCACGATTTCTCTCACGCCACAGGTGAGCTTACCGCGCTGCTGTCTGCTATTAAACTGGGTGCCAAGATTATTCACCGTGATATCAATAAAGCGGGTCTGGTTGATATTCTGGGTGCCAGCGGCATTTCTAATGTCCAGGGCGAAGTACAGATGAAGCTCGATCTGTATGCCAATGAGAAACTGAAAGCGGCATTAAAAGCACGTGGTGAAGTGGCAGGTATCGCCTCCGAAGAAGAAGACGAAATTGTTATCTTTGAAGGTGATAAGGCGGAAAATGCCAAGTATGTGGTTCTGATGGACCCGCTGGACGGCTCGTCGAATATTGATGTGAACGTCTCTGTCGGTACGATTTTCTCTATTTATCGCCGTATTACGCCGCTGGGAACCTCCGTCACGGAAGCGGACTTCTTGCAGCCGGGTAGCCAGCAGGTTGCTGCGGGTTACATCGTTTACGGTTCTTCAACCATGCTGGTGTACACCACGGGTCACGGCGTTCACGCTTTTACCTACGATCCATCACTCGGCGTATTCTGTCTCTCGCATGAAAAAGTTTGCTTCCCAGAAAAAGGGAATATGTATTCCATCAACGAAGGGAACTACATCAAGTTTCCTGTCGGCGTGAAGAAATACATCAAATACTGTCAGGAGCAGGATGAAGAGACGCAGCGTCCTTATACGTCGCGTTATATCGGCTCACTGGTTGCAGATTTCCACCGTAACCTGCTGAAAGGCGGAATCTACCTGTATCCAAGCACGGCGAGCTATCCGAAAGGCAAACTGCGTTTGCTGTACGAATGCAACCCGATGGCGTTTCTGGCGGAGCAGGCAGGCGGTAAAGCTAGCGACGGTAAAAACCGTATTCTGGATATCACGCCAGAGAAACTGCACCAGCGCTCACCGTTCTTTGTGGGAACGGAATCCATGGTTGATGACGTGGAACGTTTCATCCGTGAATTCCCCGATGCCTAATTAACGCTGTCCCGTGTTGGTGGATTATCTGCCAACGCGGGATAACGGCTTATGGCGTGCTGCCCAGTACGCCATTTTTGTGGCTCGCCACAACCCGCATTTTTTAGTGTTGTGCCTCGAACCAGCTTTCCAGAATAATCACCGCAGAAGCCGCATCTACGCTCCCTTTATCCAGCGCTTTAAAGCCGCCACGTTCGAAGAGATCCGCGCGCGCTTCCACCGTACTCAAGCGTTCATCGTGTAGCGCAATCGCGACGCCAAAACGGCCATGCAGCCGGTTGGCAAATTTCCGCGCCCGTGCCGTCAGCGGCTGTTCGGTGCCGTCCATATTGAGCGGTAAGCCAACGACGACCAGGTCGGGCTGCCATTCTGACAGCAGTTTCTCCACTTTTTGCCAGTCTGGAATCCCTTCCTGCGCTTTGAATGAGGTCAGCGGCCGCGCCGTACCAGTAATCTCCTGACCGATGGCGACACCGATACTTTTTGTCCCAAAATCAAAGGCAAGAATGGTTCTGCTGCTCATCAGGCATGTCCCGCTTCTGTGGAGATATTATGAATATCGATACCCAGCTTTCTGGCCGCGGCACGCCAGCGTTCGGCAATGGGCGTATTGAACAGAATGTCTTTATCGGCTGGCGTGGTCAGCCAGGCATTTTCTAACAGTTCTTCTTCCAACTGACCGTTCTCCCAGGCGGAATAGCCTAAGGCGACCAGCGTATTTTTCGGCTGATTAGGCGTACCCAACGTTTCCAGCACGTCTTTTGACGTGGTGATCATTGTGTCTTCAGAAATACTGATGCTGGAACCAAAGCCGGGGCAGGGCGTATGCAGGATAAAACCACGGTCGTCCGCCAGTGGGCCGCCTATGAAGACGGGTTTATCTAATCGGATCGCAGGATCGCGCGGTGTCGGATCTATTTTTAGCTTTTTCAGCACATTTTCCACGGAAAACTGATCCATCGGTTTATTGATGATCAGCCCCATGGCTCCGTCTTCATTATGTTCGCAGATATAGACCACCGAACGTTTAAATACAGAGTCCTGTAGTGCTGGCATAGCAATGAGGAAGTGATGCTGTAAATTCATTATGTATTTTTATCGATATCCGTCAGCGTTGGAGAAACGGCCCGTATTGCGCGGGCCGGGTGGTGTGTCAGATGTTTCTGGTATTAGCGGGTACGTGCAGCCAGACGTTTTTCAATCGCGTCCATCAGCATGCCGGTGATGGAAACATCCGGGTAGGCCGCTTCGATTTCACGCACGCAGGTCGGGCTGGTGACGTTAATTTCTGTCAGACGGTCGCCAATGATGTCCAGACCGACGAAAATCAGGCCTTTAGCTTTTAACGTTGGAGCGACGTCACGGGCGATTTTCCAGTCGCTTTCGGTCAGTGGACGGGCTTCACCACGACCACCGGCTGCCAGATTGCCGCGTGTCTCACCGCTTTTCGGGATTCGCGCCAGACAGTAAGGAACAGGTTCGCCATCGACGACCAGAACGCGTTTGTCGCCATCTTTAATCGCAGGCAGGTAGTTTTGCGCCATACAGTAGCGGGTTGCGTGTTCGGTCAGCGTTTCGATGATGACCGAGACGTTGGCGTCATCCTGCTTCAAACGGAAAATAGACGCACCGCCCATGCCGTCTAGTGGCTTGAGAATGACGTCGCCGTGTTTTTCATGGAACTGGCGCAGCTTGTCCGCACGACGTGTAACGAGCGTATCGGGGGTCAGGTGCGGGAACCAGGCGGTGAACAACTTCTCGTTGCAGTCACGCAGGCTTTGCGGTTTGTTGACGATCAGTGTGCCTTTCTCTTCCGCGCGTTCCAGAATATAGGTGGCGTAGATGAACTCCGTATCGAACGGTGGATCTTTACGCATCAGCACCACGTCCAACTCTTCCAGCGCAATGTCCTGCTCGCCGGAGAAATCGTACCAGCCATCGTAATCGTACTGGACGCTCAGGCGACGCGTTGTGGCACGGGCAACGCCCGCGTGCATATAGAGATCGTTCATCTCCATGTAATGCAGTTCCCAACCACGGCGCTGTGCTTCCAGCAACATGGCAAAGCTGGTGTCTTTCTTGATATTGATGGTGTCAATCGGGTCCATCACGATACCGAGTTTGATCATTCTTTTCTCCTTTACCCCAAATCGCCGAAACGTACCTGTAAGGCGGTCATGGCGGTGAGTGCAGTGGTTTCTGTGCGCAAGACGCGTGGCCCCAACAGGATATCAGTGAATCCGTGTTCTGAGGTCATGGTAATTTCATTGGCGGTGAGCCCGCCTTCCGGGCCGATCAGCAGCCTGACCCGTTCTACGGGCAGAGGCAGCGTATTGATACTTTGTGTGGCGCGTGGGTGCAGATTTAATTTCAATGCATTGTCTTGTTCCGCACACCAGGCTTCCAGCGTCATCGCCGGTCGCACCTGCGGCACACAGTTGCGGCCGGATTGTTCGCAGGCGGCAATCGCAATTTTCTGCCACTGGCTAATTTTTTTCTCCATACGCTCGGCATCCAGTTTTACGCCACAGCGTTCAGAAAGTAGCGGGGTAATCACATTGACGCCCAGCTCGATGGATTTCTGGATAGTAAATTCCATCTTTTCGCCGCGTGACATCACCTGTCCCAGATGTAAATGTAGGGGCGATTCTTTATTTTCCAACTTACCTGCTGTGAAGCGAACGCGCACACTCTTTTTGCCTGCCGCGATGATTTCCGCATCAAAGACATGATTGCTGCCATCAAACAGCTGCAATGCCTGGCCCGTATTCATGCGTAACACGCGACCAACATGGTTGGCGGCGTCGTCGCTCAGTTCGGCTTCACCGCCGTTAAGAGGGAGCGTCTCGGGATGAAAAATGCGTGGTACTCGCATGCTGAATTCAGACCTTTGAATGAAATTAATCGGCACAAGAACGCCAGAAATAGGTAAAACCACCGTCATCTGACGGCGGTTTTACTGGAAACAGATTCGCTATAGTAGGTAGACGAACTAGCGCTGGCAAGCCTGTTGAACGTAGGGATTTGGGTTTCCCTGTTTTGCGGCGATGCGCTGATTGCGGGTACATTCCCACTGCGTGACCGGATACTGCTTATCCCAGGCTTCGAACAGCTGAGTTTGCTGACTGGACAGGCGTAACTGATAGCGGTCACGCATGTAGAAATAGGTACGGGCGATCTGGCCACGGGCACGAGCAGGCGGTTCTGCCAGATTGTTTTGAAAATCAATCTTCATCTCGCATTGGCCGTACTGGGATGCCCCCCCGTTCCACTGCCCATACATGGCATTGCCGCGATCGCCGTTGACCTCGCCGATAGCGGGCTGCAGGTTGTGCAAATCGGTTTCCATCTCACGGTAGACGGGGTCGCTGCTACAGTTTTTTCTGCCGCCATCCTGCCAGCACTGGCGCTGGTGGCCGAACTGCCAGGCCGGTACAACGTGTTCCCACTCGATACGGCTGGCACGTTGTTCATTTTTTCTGACCTGATAGCCGCAGGATTCAAGATCGGGGGTGCCTTTTTTGCCCTGCCACGTAATTTTGCAGCCGCAGTAGAACGAACCCGGCGCATCCCGGTTAATGTCAACAGCGGCGGCTTTTGCCTGCGAAAAATTATTGATGTTCTGACCTAACACGGCAGCCGAAAACAGACCCGCGCCAACGGCGGAGATAGCGAGAATTTTGCGTAGCATATTCCAAATAATCCACAGGCTGTAAAGTTGGCAGACTACCGGATGTCTCGTCGGCAGGCAAATGCAAAAGCAGTTTTTAAAACTGGAAATTCCCTTTTAAATAGAACTTTTTACATCATGACGTAAGGTTTTTCCGCAACGACGGCAGCGATATTCTGTTTCGCCGCGCAGCACCCGATTGTGCCGGCGGATTGTCAGTTCATGCCGTTGACAATCGCACAGGTAAGTGAAGGTTTTCCCCTGCACGGATTGCACTGCAAACCGATGCGTGCGTTTTGCCGGAACATGCAGGACGCTTTCCATCATCCAGCGCCATTCTTTGCCATGCGGCGCGACGCGGCCAAAGCGCGCGTAAACCAGCAGATGAGCCAGTTCATGAGGAACTACCTCATCGATAAAAGCCTGCTGATTTTCCTGCAATAAGACGGGATTCAGCCGAATTTCCCAGTGTTGCAGCCAGGCCGTGCCTGCCGTAGCGCCGCGTTGCTGGTAATTCACCGTGGGTTCAGTGTAGTCCGTCTGCAAAGTGAGGTTGGCCTGCTGCAATTTATCACGCAGGCAGCGCATCACAGCCTGATGGCTGGCAATCGGAATTCGGGGAGTGTTCATTGCTGTGAGCATAAATTGAGTGGCAGGGAGACGCAATAGGTGAAGCGGAGGGAAATGTGGAGGAGCCCGGAATGAAAGACGGCGGATTTTCATTCGCCGTCTTATACCCGTCATACTTCAAGCTGCATGTGTGTTGGCTTTCCTCGCTCACCCCAGTCACTTACTGGTGTAAGCTCCTGGGGATTCGCTGTGTCGCCGCCTTCATGCAACTCGAATTATTTAGGATATAGTCTTTGTTGCATTACTGGATTACAGACCTGCAGCTTCGCGCAGCTCTGCGGCTTTGTCCGTTTTTTCCCATGGGAAATGTTCGCGGCCAAAGTGACCATAGGCTGCGGTTTCCTGATAAATCGGATGCAGCAGATCCAGCATCTGGATTAAGCCGTAAGGACGCAGATCGAAGAATTCGCGCACCAGCAGCGTCAGTTGCTCGGTAGACACTTTCTCTGTGCCGAAGGTTTCGATCATGATAGAGGTGGGTTCTGCCACGCCGATAGCGTAGGACACCTGAATTTCGCAGCGATCGGCCAGGCCTGCCGCGACGATATTCTTGGCAACATAGCGTGCGGCGTAGGCTGCAGAACGGTCTACTTTAGACGGATCTTTACCTGAGAATGCACCGCCGCCGTGACGCGCCGCGCCGCCGTAGGTATCAACGATGATTTTACGACCGGTCAGGCCGCAGTCACCCATTGGGCCGCCGATAACAAAGCGTCCGGTTGGATTGATGAAATATTTGGTATTGGCAGACAGCCACTCGGCAGGCAGAACCGGTTTGATGATCTCTTCCATCACCGCTTCATGCAGATCTTTCTGGCTGATGTCTTCTGAATGCTGGGTAGACAGTACCACGGCATCGATGCCGGCAATCTTGCCATCGTCGTACAGGAACGTAACCTGACTTTTCGCATCCGGACGCAGCCACGGCAGTGAACCGTTTTTACGCACTTCTGACTGACGCTGAACCAGACGGTGCGCGTAAGTCACGGGAGCGGGCATCAGTACGTCGGTTTCGTTGGTCGCGTAGCCGAACATCAATCCCTGATCGCCTGCACCTTGTTCCAGCGGATCGCTGCGGTCAACGCCCTGGTTGATGTCGGGAGACTGCTTACCAATCGCGCTCAGTACGGCACAAGAATTGGCATCAAAGCCCATTTCAGAATTGACATAACCGATATCACGCACGGTACGACGGGTAATTTCTTCGATGTCGACCCAGGCACTGGTGGTAATTTCACCACCGACTAACACCATGCCGGTCTTTACATAAGTCTCACAAGCGACACGCGCTTTTGGGTCTTGCTCCAGAATGGCGTCGAGAACCGCATCAGAAATCTGGTCAGCAATTTTATCAGGATGTCCTTCAGAGACTGACTCGGACGTAAAAAGGTGTTTAGCCATGAGTTTCTTTACCTTCAAATCAAAGCCGTTAAGCAGCGTATCAGTTAATCGGTATAGACGGATTAACATCTGGATGGCTATTCTAGGTCACCTTTTAGTCTCAGTGCCAGTAGTTTTTCGCATTAGCTCGCCATCGTCCTTTTATCATCGGCCATTTTTTCTTTTACAAGAGATGACTGGTGGTAATTTTCATTTTGCTTTTCCAGCAGCATGTCGGTATAAACGGCGATCTGTAGCGGTAGGGTGTACGCCGCGACATGGTGAATTTCTTATTGATAGCTGACCGCATAGCCTGCGGCGCACGTGGAGGTGGTAGGATTAATGATCCGTTGTTTACTGAGTATATTGCGTTCGCAATATGTCCCTTTTGACGCTACCGCGTCAGCGACTCAACCCTTCTTTTCCGTTTCTCGACGTTGCCTGTCTTTAAATTCGACACAGGACTCCAGGGCTGGTTAATCTGCCTGTTATTCTTTCTGCCAGAAGTGTTTAGTGCCTTTCTGGTCACGTTCGCCCGGTGGTTTTCACAACGAGTTTTATCGACCCGTAACACGGAGCCTGACAACGTGTTTTACACTAATAAGAGTAATAAAGTGACGGCATACTGCACTACGCCGGTTTTTTCACTGTCGAGGCCGCATGTTGCAGGTATGCTCATGTGGGCTGTTTATTCAGGTACTGATGTGATCAGCAGTCTAGAAAAAGAAGAGGTTCGTTATGTCTGACGACATGATTCATCACGGCTCGTCAGCGACGGGTAAACATGAAAATTTGCGCTCTATGCAGGAGGTTGCCATGAATGACCGTAATGCCAGCGAAATGCTTCGTACCTACAATATTGCCTGGTGGGGCAATAATTACTATGACGTCAATGAGCTTGGTCACATTAGCGTGTGCCCGGATCCTGACGTACCAGAAGCTCGCGTCGATCTGGCCAGACTGGTCAAAGATATGCAGAGGGATCACCATCAGCGCCTGCCTGCGCTGTTCTGCTTTCCGCAAATTCTTCAGCATCGCCTGCGTTCTATTAACGCTGCGTTTAAACAGGCTCGCGAATCCTTTGGCTATGAAGGTGGTTACTTTCTGGTTTATCCGATCAAGGTCAACCAGCATCGCCGCGTCATTGAGTCACTGGCTAATTCCGGAGAACCGTTAGGGCTGGAAGCGGGTTCAAAAGCCGAGCTGATGGCAGTTCTGGGTCATGCCGGCATGACGCGTACCGTGATTGTGTGTAACGGCTATAAAGATCGTGAATACATCCGTCTGGCACTGATCGGCGAAAAGCTGGGCCACAAGGTGTATCTGGTCATCGAGAAGATGTCCGAAATCCGTCTGGTGCTGGAAGAGGCCGAGCGTTTGAATGTGGTGCCACGTCTTGGCGTCCGCGCTCGTCTGGCTTCTCAGGGATCGGGCAAATGGCAATCCAGCGGCGGCGAGAAATCCAAGTTTGGCTTGGCGGCGATTCAGGTGCTGCAACTGGTTGAGATGCTGCGTGAAGCCGGGAAGCTGGATAGCCTGCAACTGCTGCATTTCCATCTGGGCTCCCAGTTGGCAAATATCCGTGACATCGCGACGGGCGTGCGTGAATCCGCGCGTTTTTATGTCGAACTGCATAAGCTGGGCGTGAATATCCAGTGCTTTGACGTCGGTGGCGGCTTAGGCGTGGATTATGAAGGCACGCGCTCTCAGTCCGATTGTTCAGTGAACTATGGCCTGAACGAGTACGCCAACAACGTGATTTGGGGTATCGGCGATGCCTGTAACGAGCACGGGTTGCCGCATCCGACGGTGATCACCGAATCCGGCCGTGCGGTAACCGCGCACCATACCGTGTTGGTTTCCAATATCATCGGGGTGGAACGCAACGAGTTCAGTGAACCGACCGAGCCGGAAGAAGATGCGCCGCGCGCGCTGGAGAGCCTGTGGTCGACCTGGAAGGAAATCAAGCAGCCAGGAAAACGCCGTTCGCTGCGTGAGTGGTTGCACGACAGCCAGATGGATTTGCACGATGTACATACCCAGTACACGCACGGCATGTTGGATCTGACACAGCGTGCCAAAGCGGAGCAACTTTATCTGAGCATCTGCCAGATGATTCAGCAGCAGTTGGATCCGAGCAACCGCGCGCACCGGCCGGTGATTGATGAATTACAGGAACGCATGGCTGACAAGCTGTATGTCAACTTCTCGCTGTTCCAATCCATGCCGGACGCGTGGGGTATCGATCAGCTGTTCCCGGTACTGCCGCTGGAAGGGCTGGATAAACCGCCTGAGCGTCGTGCTGTGCTGCTGGACATCACCTGTGATTCTGATGGCACGATCGATCATTATGTCGATGGCGACGGCATTGCGACTACGATGCCAATGCCGCCTTACGATCCAGAAAATCCGCCGCTGCTGGGCTTCTTTATGGTTGGCGCCTATCAGGAAATTCTGGGGAACATGCATAACCTGTTCGGTGATACATCGACCGTTGACGTATTTGTCTTCCAGGACGGAACCGTTGAGATTGAAGAATCTGACGAAGGGAATACGGTTGCTGACATGCTGGAATATGTGCAGCTTGACCCTGAAGTGCTGATGACCCGCTTCCGCGATCAGGTTAAAGAAACCGATCTGGATGCTGAACTTCAGGCGCAGTTCATGGAAGAGTTTGAATCTGGGCTGTACGGCTATACTTATTTGGAAGATGAAGAATAAGTGTGACTGACGAAGTAAAAGGGGATGCGAGCGCGCATCCCCTTTTTTTCGGCTATCGATCAGATAAGCGAATTACTTATATTGATATCGGTTGCTGGTTTGGGAAGGGAATCAAATTCTTCAATGACGCTGTCTTTGAAGATAATCTTAGCAATTAGCAGTAAAGAGTTTTTATCCTGAACACCATATTTATTCAGTAATCGTGATTTGCTGTTCAGTACTGATTTCTTATTTAATCCGATGATATCGGCAATCGCTTCCGCCGTGTAGCCCGCACACCAGTGTTGGAATACGGCATATTCAGACTTTGACAACCTGACGGGACTGAATAAACGGCGATCGTGAAGGTGGACGAAATCGAGTAATTTATAAAAAGAATCGATGGCAGCTGACTTTGAAATAAGAATCGTTTTTTCGTCAATACACACAGGAGGGTGATTGGGGGAATTATTGATGATAACGAATGACGACGCCATATTATAAAAGTGAGTTCTTATCGACTCATAGTATTCCTCAAAGCCTTCGCTGCTACCGTCAATGATGAAAATACATTTTTTCTTGCCTTGCTGCAGCGTAAACCGGTTGACGGGTTTTATCGAGAGCATAGGGATACTGGATAGGATTTCCCGTAATCCTACCGTGGTAAAATTGCATTTACTGAAAATTCTCACATCCATGATTTTTAACACATATGAGTTTATTGTCTGAAGGTGGCCACAAACCAATAATTGCCGCTGATGTTATCCAGTTATTAAGAAATCGCGATCCTGAAATGCCGTTAAATCGCTAAAAGGTGGAGCCTCTAGAGAAACCTGCGGAAGAGACAACAGGGTTTATCATGTATCTATATGATCGAACTGGAAAAAATTTTATTGGTTTAACATAGTATGCTTGATTTACTGGTTTATTTCTATCTTTAAATACAGGGGGTTACCCCAAGATTCCTGCTGATTGAGACGTAGGTCTCTGTTCTAATCGTAGTTGCCTGTTTGTCGGTATGCCGCCGCATTCGTGGATTACAGCTTTTCCGCGTCTGGAAATCCACTGAGTGCCGTTTCTTAAAAAGAGAACGAGAAATTAGCGCGATTGAAAATAGCTATCTATTTATTATCGATTAATTCTTAAATCCTATCATCATGACGATGGCAAGATTAAAGATGGCAGTTGCATGACAGCTTACAGCGAATACGACGGGGATGATAGTGGTCGGATGACTAGCGGGCAATTGAGATTTTTTCAATTGCCCGCGGTGGGCCTGCTTTGTGAGTCATCAGAACGCGGGGTTACTTCTCGGCAGCAATCCGTTCACGGATGTGTTTGGCGCGCCCTTCAGATGAAGGGTGAGAATCAAACATGCTGCTCTCATGGCCCGCATCAAGTTTGGCGAGTTTCTCAAAGCTGCTTGCCAATCCTTCCCGATTGATGCCGCGTTTCTTCAGCAAATCAAAGGAGTAATCATCGGCCTGCGTTTCCTGCGTTTGAGAGAACTGGGAATTAACCAGTTTTTCGCCCAAATCGGCTAACTGAGATTCTGACAAGGACTGTGCGACACCGCCCGCAGAGGCGATGGCAGTACGAGCGGCAGTCGCAGCATAGGCAACCTGCATCGCTTTACGCGTGTGCCCCAGCGCAACGTGGCCCATTTCGTGTCCGAGAACGCCTTCCACTTCATTGTCGTTCATCATGTCCATCAGACCGCTGTACACCCGGATACAGCCGTTAGCCATTGCCCAGGCGTTAACGTCTTTTGTCAGATAAACCTTGTAGTTGGCTGGTGTACCGTTGATGTCATGACCCAGCGCATCTGCAATTTTATTCAGGCGCTGTGTGTACTTGCTGTCGGCAGGGGCAATTTTTGCCTCTTTGTCCATTTGCTCACAGGACTGATTGCTGAGTGCTTTAACATCAGCATCGCTGAGCGTTGCCGCCTGAAACGCCTGTGCGCCAGATTGCATTAAGGTATTGGTGTTTAAGTTCTGGCAGCCAGTCAGCAAGGTTGCTACACACAGCGCCAGTACAGAAGAACGAATAGCCATAAAAATCATCTCCATACGATTAATGTTTATTTTTTTAATACCAAAAAACGGCTTTAAGGTACCCGAAAACGACATTGATAAATAGATCGGAAAATCTGATTTGTATGCCTTCCGATACCTCGTCGACGATGAGTTTTTGTTTTGGTGCGTTCCAAAAAGGCGCGGTTGATAAAGGTGAACCTACTAGAAAACATGGCGTATGGCGCTGTAATCAACTGCCTAATTGGCAAAAGAACCGCCATTGATTCGTCAGCCGATAAATCCCTGTTTTTTGCTCACGGTTCCATGTGCATTCCCTCTGCTTTTCATGTACATTTGTAATCATATTTATTTTGTCATTCTTGTTTAACTTATTGATTTTATTAGTTTTACAGGAAAGGCAGTCGTTCAATCCGATCTGGAGTCAAGCATGTCCTCTCGTAAAGAACTTGCCAATGCTATCCGCGCGCTGAGCATGGATGGGGTGCAGAAAGCCAAATCCGGTCACCCGGGTGCACCGATGGGCATGGCCGATATCGCCGAAGTCCTGTGGCGCGATTACCTCAACCACAATCCGGCCAACCCCAACTGGGCCAACCGTGACCGCTTCGTGCTGTCCAACGGCCACGCGTCCATGCTGATTTACAGCCTGCTGCATCTCTCCGGCTACGACCTGCCGATTGAAGAACTGAAGAACTTCCGCCAGCTGCACTCCAAAACCCCGGGCCACCCGGAATACGGCTACACCGCTGGCGTCGAAACCACCACCGGCCCGCTGGGTCAGGGGATTGCCAACGCGGTCGGGATGGCAATTGCCGAGCGCACGCTGGCGGCGCAATTCAACCGCCCAGGTCACGAGATTGTCGACCATCACACCTACGCCTTCCTCGGTGACGGCTGCATGATGGAAGGGATTTCCCACGAAGTCTGCTCGCTGGCCGGCACCATGAAGCTCGGCAAGCTGACCGCGTTTTACGATGACAACGGCATCTCCATCGACGGCCACGTTGAAGGCTGGTTTACCGACGATACCGCCGCCCGTTTTGAAGCCTACGGCTGGCACGTGGTGCGGGGCGTGGACGGCCACGATGCGGACGCCATCAAACGCGCCATCGGCGAAGCCCAACAGGTGACCGACAAGCCGTCGCTGCTGATGTGCAAAACCGTGATTGGTTTCGGCTCACCAAACAAGGCGGGTACGCACGATTCCCACGGTGCACCGCTGGGCGATGCAGAAGTGGCGGCCTCCCGCAAACAGCTGGGCTGGACCCACGCGCCGTTTGAGATTCCTGCTGATATCTATGCTGCCTGGGATGCGAAACCGGCCGGTCAGCGTAAGGAAGCGGCCTGGAACGAGGCGTTTGCCGCCTACGCCAGCGCGTACCCGGAACTGGCTGCCGAATTCACACGCCGCACCGGCGGTGAACTGCCGGCCAGTTGGCAGGCGGACGCCCAGAAATTTATCGAAGACCTGCAGGCCAATCCGGCGAAAATCGCCAGCCGCAAAGCCTCACAGAACGCGCTGGAAGCCTACGGCAAACTGCTGCCGGAATTCCTGGGCGGCTCAGCCGACCTGGCACCGAGCAACCTGACCATCTGGTCCGGCTCGGTCTCGCTGGATAAAGACCACGCGGGCAATTACATCCACTACGGCGTGCGCGAATTCGGCATGACGGCGATTGCCAACGGGATTGCGCTGCACGGTGGCTTTGTGCCGTACACCGCGACCTTCCTGATGTTCGTGGAATATGCGCGTAATGCCGTGCGTATGGCCGCGCTGATGAAAATCCGCAGCATCTACGTTTACACCCACGACTCCATCGGTCTGGGCGAAGACGGCCCGACGCACCAGCCGGTTGAACAGCTGGCCAGCCTGCGCGTGACGCCGAACATGAGCAACTGGCGTCCGGCGGACCAGGTGGAAACGGCGGTGGCGTGGAAATACGCCATTGAGCGTCAGGACGGCCCGACGTCACTCATCCTGTCCCGTCAGAATCTGGCGCAGCAGCCACGTACCGCTGAGCAATTGGCGAACGTGGCAAAAGGCGGCTACGTGCTGAAAGACAGCGACGGCCAGCCGGAGCTTATCCTGATTGCCACCGGCTCTGAAGTCGAGCTGGCTGTCGGGGCGTATGACAAGCTGACTGCCGCCGGCCGCAAGGTGCGCGTGGTGTCGATGCCGTCAACGGATGCGTTCGACAAGCAGGATGCAGCCTACCGTGAAGCGGTGCTGCCGAAAGCCGTATCGGCACGCGTGGCGATTGAAGCGGGTATCGCGGACTACTGGTTCAAGTACGTGGGTCTGAACGGCGCGATTGTCGGCATGACGAGCTTCGGCGAATCGGCACCGGCGGAGCTGCTGTTTGAAGAGTTCGGCTTCACCGTCGATAACGTGGTGGAAAAAGCGCAGGCGCTGCTGAAGTAATCACGCCGCGTTAACCCCGATATGAGAAGCCGTCAGCTAACGCTGACGGCTTTTTTTCATCTTGAATTTAACGTCCCTCTTGATGCGCGTTGTCTGTCTCTCAGATATGGTTTTTTCATTTTTATGACGCAGGTCACTCTTCTGGCGTGTGCCAGACGAGAATATTTCTTTTATGCGTTAATTCGTTTATTCTAGCTGAAGCGTTTCAGTTGTTGTGCTAACGGCGTTTAGTCAGGGGTTCTCTGGTGTCTAAGAAGGGTATATCCTATGTGCTGGGTAACCCTGCCATGACACAAGGAACCACAAAGAACGCCATGACGATCCGTATTGCGATAAACGGTTTTGGCCGCATCGGCCGCAGTGTTTTACGTGCATTGTATGAATCAGGTCGCCGAGCTGAGATTGCCGTTGTGGCGATTAACGAGCTGGCAAGCGCGGAAGGCATGGCGCATTTGCTCAAGTATGATTCCAGCCACGGCCGTTTTTCGTGGGATGTGCGTCAGGAGTGCGATCAGCTTTATATTGGCGATGACTGTATTCGCCTGTTGCATCAGGTAGAAATTCAGCAGTTGCCCTGGCGAGAACTCGGTGTTGATATCGTGCTGGATTGCAGCGGTGTCTACGGCAGCCGGGAAGATGGGGAAGCCCATCTGGCGGCAGGCGCAAAGAAAGTGCTGTTTTCTCATCCGGGAACGACGGATCTGGATGCCACGGTGGTGTTTGGTGTCAATCACCATCAGTTGGAGCATGGGCATCGTATTGTTTCCAATGCGTCCTGTACGACCAACTGCATTATCCCAGTGATCAAATTACTGGATGATGCCTTCGGTATCGAAAATGGTACGGTGACGACAATTCACTCATCCATGAACGATCAACCGGTGATCGATGCTTATCATCACGACCTGCGGCGTACACGAGCCGCCAGCCAGTCGATCATTCCGGTAGATACCAAACTGTCGGCGGGGATCACCCGTATTTTTCCACAGTTTGTCGATCGTTTTGAGGCGATCTCGGTGCGGGTGCCGACGATTAACGTCACGGCAATTGACCTGAGCGTTAGCGTCAGGAAAGCCGTAAACGTGAATGAAATTAATGCACTATTGCAAAAATCAGCGCATGAGTCGTTTCGTGGTATAGTTGATTATACTGAATTGCCATTAGTGTCAGCTGATTTTAACCACGATCCGCACAGTGCCATTGTTGACGGCACGCAGACACGGGTCAGTGGTCAGCATCTGATTAAAACATTGGTCTGGTGCGATAACGAATGGGGCTTTGCCAACCGGATGTTGGATACAACACGGGCGATGGCAGCCTGCGGTTTCTAGTACGACGGTGGCGATCAGGGGTCGCTATCTCGCTCAAGCAACTTTAAAAGAGAATCAACAAGAGGATTCACCATGTCTGTAATTAAGATGACCGATCTGGATCTGGCTGGTAAACGTGTTCTTATTCGTGCGGATCTGAACGTACCAGTAAAAGAAGGGAAAGTGACGTCTGATGCGCGCATCCGTGCCTCTCTGCCGACCATCGAAATCGCGCTGAAACAAGGCGCTCGCGTTATGGTCACTTCCCACCTGGGACGTCCGACCGAAGGCGAATACAACGAAGAATTTTCTCTGCTGCCTGTTGTGGACTACCTGAAAGAGAAACTGTCTTCTCCTGTACGTCTGGCGAAAGACTATCTTGATGGTGTTGATGTCGCCGAAGGCGAGCTGGTTGTACTGGAAAACGTTCGCTTTAACAAAGGCGAGAAGAAAGACGACGAAGTCCTGTCCAAGAAATACGCGGCGCTGTGCGATGTGTTCGTAATGGACGCATTCGGTACTGCACACCGTGCGCAGGCTTCCACTCACGGCGTGGGTAAATTTGCGCCTATCGCCTGTGCGGGCCCGCTGCTGTCTGGTGAACTGGAAGCGCTGGGTAAAGCATTGAGCGAACCAGCACGCCCGATGGTCGCTATTGTGGGTGGTTCTAAAGTCTCCACTAAACTGACCGTACTGGATTCCCTGTCTAAAATCGCCGATCAACTGATCGTCGGTGGCGGTATCGCCAACACCTTCGTTGCCGCACAAGGCCACAACGTGGGTAAATCCCTGTACGAAGCTGACCTGATTCCTGAAGCGAAAAAGCTGCTGGAAACCTGTGATATTCCTGTACCGAGCGATGTGCGTGTCGCGTCAGAATTCTCTGAAACTGCAACCGCAACGCTGAAGTCTGTTACGGCAATCAAAGACGAAGAGCAGATTCTGGATCTGGGTGATGTTTCCGCTGAGCGTCTGGCTGAAATTCTGAAGAATGCCAAGACCATCCTGTGGAATGGCCCGGTTGGCGTCTTCGAATTCCCGAATTTCCGTAAAGGAACCGAGACCATTGCCCGTGCGATCGCGGATAGCGAAGCATTCTCTATCGCAGGCGGCGGCGATACGCTGGCTGCGATCGATCTGTTTGGTATTGCTGACAAAATCTCCTACATTTCTACCGGTGGTGGTGCATTCCTGGAATTCGTTGAAGGGAAAAAACTGCCAGCAGTGGTTATGCTGGAAGAACGCGCCAAGCAGTAATTTAAGGTAAGGGCTGCTTTTTTTTCCCTTTCCTGTGGTTGTCTCGGCATGCCGTTATGCAATAGCGTGTCGAGACAGCCTGTCGATTTAACATCGATCTCTCTAACCCCTCCACGGCCAACGAAACGGGACACGTAACATGTCTAAAATTTTTGATTTCGTAAAACCCGGTGTCATCACTGGTGATGACGTTCAGAAAGTTTTCGCAGTAGCAAAAGAAAACCAATTCGCTTTGCCAGCAGTGAACTGTGTCGGTACCGACTCAATCAATGCTGTGCTGGAAGCCGCAGCCAAAGTGCGCGCACCGGTCATTGTTCAGTTCTCTAACGGCGGCGCAGCATTCACCGCAGGTAAAGGTCTGAAAGCGGAAGGTCAGCAGGCGGCAATTTTGGGTGCGATTTCTGGCGCTCATCATGTGCATCAAATGGCTGAACATTACGGTATTCCGGTAATTCTGCACACTGACCACTGCGCGAAGAAACTGCTGCCGTGGATTGATGGCCTGCTGGACGCGGGTGAAAAACACTTTGCTGCTACTGGCAAACCGCTGTTCTCTTCTCACATGATCGACCTGTCTGAAGAGTCTCTGGAAGAGAACATCGAGATCTGCTCTAAATATTTGGCGCGTATGGCCAAAATCGACATGACTCTGGAAATCGAACTGGGTTGTACTGGTGGTGAAGAAGACGGTGTGGATAACAGCCACATGGACGCTTCTGCTCTGTACACCCAGCCAGAAGACGTTGACTACGCGTACACTAAACTGAACGCGATCAGCCCACGTTTCACCATCGCTGCCTCTTTCGGTAACGTGCATGGCGTCTACAAGCCAGGCAACGTGAAGCTGACCCCAACCATCCTGCGTGATTCTCAGGAATATGTTTCCAAGAAACATAACCTGCCGCACAACAGCCTGGACTTCGTGTTCCACGGTGGTTCTGGTTCCAGCGCTCAGGAAATCAAAGATTCCGTCAGCTACGGCGTAGTGAAAATGAACATCGATACCGACACCCAGTGGGCAACGTGGGAAGGTATCCTGAAATACTACAAAGAAAACGAAGCGTATCTGCAAGGTCAACTGGGCAACCCGAAAGGCGAAGATCAGCCGAACAAGAAATACTATGACCCGCGTGTGTGGCTGCGTGCCGCTCAGGTGAGCATGGTGGCGCGTCTGGAACAAGCCTTCAAAGAGCTGAACGCTGTTGATGTACTGTAAGTAAGACGACCTCAACATCGTTTTATGCTAAGGCTCCTACGGGAGCCTTAATTTTTGGGGCTTTCTTACTCGTCTCTGGTCGCTCTGTTTGCGCGGTCTGGCATACCTATCCGTATTCACCACGCCTTCACAATCTATCCATTACCCTCGCTTAATGTTGCGGTTTCAGTTGTGGACGTTATGCTTTCCCAGTGATTAAAAAACAGGAGTTTTCAAATGGAAGAACTTAATACGGGGTTGGATCAGGCAGGGGACTGGTTGGTGACACACCAGAGCCTGTTTTTGCAGTATGCCGTGAATATCGTCGCAGCATTAGTGATCCTCATCGTTGGTCTGGTGATCGCTCGGATCGTTTCCGGCACCATCAATAAGCTGATGATTAACCGTTCTATCGATTCAACCGTGGCAGATTTCCTGTCTGCGCTGGTGCGCTATGGCATTATCGCGTTCACGCTGATTGCGGTATTGAGTCGGGTTGGTGTACAGACGGCATCGGTGATTGCTGTGTTGGGTGCGGCGGGCTTGGCTGTTGGTCTGGCATTACAGGGGTCGTTAGCCAACTTTGCTGCGGGCGTCTTGCTGGTGATTTTCCGGCCTTTCCGTACCGGTGAATGGGTGGACTTAGGCGGCGTGTCTGGTTCGGTCACACAGGTACAGATCTTCTCGACGACACTGCGTACCTCTGACGGCAAAATTATCGTGGTGCCGAATGGCAAAATCATTGCTGGTAACATCATCAACAGTTCACGTGAGCCAGATCGCCGTACCGAAATTATTGTCGGCGTAGCTTATGATGCCGACATCGACGTAGTGAAAAAGCTGCTGGGCGATATTGTCGCGGCGGATGAACGTATCCAGCACGACAGGGGCGTCACGATCCGTCTGAATGAAATGGCAGCGTCATCGCTGAATTTTGTGGTATGGGTGTGGACAACCAACGGCAACGCACAGGCGGTGTATTGGGATCTGCTGGAAAGCTTTAAACGCGTGCTGGATGAGCACCGTATTGGCATTCCTTATCCGCAAATGGACGTGCATCTGCATAACGTACCATCTGTAGGCGTACCACCCGTAGCGAAACAGCCAGAATAAACTCGCTGACATACGCACCCCAATAGGCACCATGCCCTGACATTGGCATGGTGCATCGTCAGAAATCGCCTTCTCATTCAACCTCGCTTTACCTGTCTTCAGTACATTAGCTTAGCTAATGTAGCGTTAGAATATTCAATTTCACTTATTTCATCGGCTTCCATAAACTCCTCCGCGATAACAACAAACGGGGTAGGAGAGAAGTATGTGGGCGGTGTATTTACAGGGCGTTCTGTTGGGAGCGGCGATGATTTTGCCTTTGGGGCCGCAGAATGCGTTTGTGATGAATCAGGGAATTCGCCGGCAGTATCACCTGATGGTGGCGCTGTTATGTGCTTTGAGCGATATGGTGTTGATTACCGCCGGTATTTTTGGCGGCAGCGCATTGCTCAGTCAGTCTTCGCTGTTGCTGGCGGCAGTAACCTGGGGCGGCGTTGCGTTCCTGCTCTGGTTCGGCTGGGGAGCGATGAAAACGGCCTTCAGCAAAAATATTACGCTCGCCAGCGCCGAGGTGATGAAACAAAGCCGTTGGCGCATTATTGCTACCATGCTGGCCGTGACCTGGCTGAATCCGCACGTCTATCTGGATACCTTTGTGGTGCTGGGGAGTCTGGGGAGCCAGTTTGCTGATGATGCCCGGAGCTGGTTTGCGCTGGGGACGATGACCGCGTCTTTCACCTGGTTCTTTGCGCTGGCGCTCTTGGCTGCCTGGCTGGCACCGTGGCTGAATACGCCTCGGGTACAGCGGGTTATCAACTTTTTTGTCGGCGTGGTGATGTGGGGCATTGCCTTACAGCTGGCGCGTCACGGCTGGCAATAATGGTTGGAAATAAATGACATCACCTTACGCTACGTTTCAGAAATTCACCTATATTGTGTGGAGTTAGTAATGCGTTATGTTGGTCGGTGAAGCAGTCCGTCTTGTTTCTTTCATTCTGGAAGATACCGTGTTGGCACAGACAATCTGCCAGCGGCATACGTGACGAAACATAAGTAAGGAGAGAGTGTGAAGCGAGGTATGATGAAGCTAAATGCACTGGCGCTGGCCGCTGCGGTAGGATTGGGCGGTATATCGATGGCCGCTCAGGCTGCGGAACTGCCGGATGGTCCGCATATCGTGACGTCAGGGACATCCAGCGTAGATGCGACGCCGGATATTGCACGTCTGGCGATTGAAGTCAGTGTGTCATCGAAGGATGCGGCGGAAGCGAAAAAGCAGGTCGATGCCCGTGTTGCACAATATTTTGATTTTCTGGGTAAAAATGGCATTGAGAAAAAAGATATTAATGCCGCCAATTTACGCACACAGCCAGAATATGACTATCTGAAAACGGGCGGTTCGGTGCTGAAAGGCTATCGTGCCGTGCGTCAGGTGGAAGTGACGCTGCGCCAGTTAGACAAACTGAATGAACTGCTGGATGGGGCGTTGAAATCGGGGCTGAATGAGATTCGCACGGTAGAATTAGGCGTTGCCAATCCAGAAGCCTATCGTGATGAAGCGCGTAAGAAAGCCATTGAGCAGGCGACGAGTCAGGCCGCCGCGCTGGCGCAGGGCTTTAACGCCAAGCTGGGGCCGATTTACAGCGTTCGTTACCACGTTGCCAACTATCAGCCGATGCCAATGGCGCGAATGTTTAAAACGGCAGACGCGGCCGTGCAAAGCGAAGCGGCGCAAACCTATGAACAACAAACCATTCACTTTGACGATCAGGTGGATGTCGTGTTTGAGCTACAGCGTACGCCGTAGCGAGAACCTTAAGCCATTGTGGTGTAAACCGTGATGAAAACAACAGGCCTGCTTAGTCAGGCCTGTTGTTCTTTATCATGACTTCAGTATCACTACTTCAATCTCATCTTCTCAGTACGTTATGACTGCCGCAGTACCTGATGGCCGTGTGCGAGCAGGGCGTCCGTCACTTTTCTCATCATCCGGCTTTCCGGCGCAAAGCGGTGCCAGTAGAGCATCCGACGCTGAAACAGCCCCGGCGTCAGATCGACTAACTCGTTATTGGCCAGTTCTTTCTCGATTTGCAGATGCGGGATCATGCAGCAGGTCGTACCTTGTCGAGCCAGTTGTACAAAGGCTTCTGATGAATTCACGATGTGGCAGGGAACGCTACCCGGCGATAAATCAAAGTTTTGCTGTAAAAAAGCCTGATGCATATCATCCAGATGGTCGAAGGCGACCGCAGGTGCGCGCAGCAGCGCCGAACGCGTCACGCCATTGGGAAAATAGCGGGCGGCAAAGGTCGGAGAGGCCACAAACAGATAATCCAGTGCGCCCAGTTTATCCACCAGACAGCTCGGCAGCGGCTGGGACTGAATACTCACCGCGCCCACCACTTCACCCCGGCGCAGCCTTTCCTGCGTGCGCGTTTCATCTTCTACCTGCAAGTTAAGGCGAATCGGTGAATCGACCAGCACTGGCTGTAATGCGGGCAGCAGCCAGGTTGCCAGACTGTCGGCGTTCACCGCCAGTGACAGCAGCAGCGGGATATCGCTGTTGGTTTCATTGCCCAGCCACTCTTCTTCCAGCAGCTCAACCTGATGCAGCAGCGCCAGCAGTTTCTGCCCTTGTTCCGTCGGGCGAGGGGGAATGGTTCTGACCAAAAGCGGCTGGCCGAACAGATTTTCCAGCTGTTTGATACGCTGCGAAACGGCAGATTGGGTAATACACAATTTTTGGGCGGCGCGCTCAAAACCACGCTCGCGGATGACGGCATCCAGAGCCTGAAGCGTTCGATAGTCCGGGCGTTTCATGAAAGTCAAAATCCTCTGAATGAGTCTGTTTTTTTCACTATGCCACATTTTGCTGCTTTGCCATGCAGAAATCTTATTTTGGCTGTTGTGCGCAATCACGATTCAGCAGGGTAGGTGTGGAACGAGGCGCATGAAATAATGCATCGGCGGTGAAGTGAATTTGCACGCTTTCCCCAACGAGCATGTTCTATAATACGCACACGTTTTCGTATATCGATTCTACAGGCCAGAAGCAGATTATGACGCAAGATGAACTGAAAAAAGCAGTGGGATGGGCAGCGCTAGACTATGTCCGCCCAGACACCATTGTGGGAGTAGGAACCGGATCGACGGCAGCACACTTTATTGATGCGCTGGGTTCGATAAAACATCAAATCAAAGGCGCGGTTTCCAGCTCGGATGCCTCAACGGAAAAGCTGAAAAGTCTGGGTATCCCCGTTTTTGACGCCAATGAAGTCGATTCGCTGGATGTTTATGTCGATGGTGCGGATGAGATCAACGGCCACATGCAGATGATTAAAGGCGGTGGTGCAGCGCTGACCCGCGAGAAAATCATTTCGGCACTGTCGCGCCAGTTCATTTGCATTGTTGATGCCTCCAAGCAGGTTGATGTTCTGGGTAAATTCCCGCTGCCGGTTGAAGTGATTCCGATGGCGCGGTCCTACGTGGCTCGCGAGCTGGCGAAGCTGGGCGGGCAGCCGGTCTACCGTCAGGGCGTCGTGACGGATAACGGCAACGTCATTCTGGATGTGCACAACCTGAATATCATGGATGCGGTCGCAGTAGAAAACCACATCAATGGTATCCCCGGCGTCGTAACCGTCGGACTGTTCGCCAACCGCGGCGCGGATGTCGCATTAGTCGGCACGGCTGATGGGGTAAAAACCGTCGTTAAATGAGTGCGAGATCGTTCTGACGTGGTGAACGTCCACGTCAGAAATTTTTTAGCTAAAAAAATCTATTTAGTTAACGGCTCATTTTTGGTACTTAATATCACATTTTCTTATTTTATTTATCGTCGATATGGCGATGCACATCTTTGGCAATATTTTTTGCCATAAATCAGGCGCGCCTTTCTGTGGCGTGATTCGGGCGAAGCAATCGTTTGTATTGCTGACTGCGTAATTTTTGTTATGTTGGCAGAGGCTATTGAGCACTCTGTCACATTTGAAGTCTGAAAATAAGGTCGGGAAATGGCAAAGGTATCACTGGAAAAAGACAAGATTAAGTTTCTGTTAGTGGAAGGCGTGCACCAGAGCGCGCTGGATAACCTGCGTGCAGCCGGTTACACCAACATCGAGTTCCATAAGGGCGCGCTGGATCCTGAGGAGTTGAAAGCCTCCATCCGCGATGCGCACTTTGTGGGTATCCGCTCGCGTACCCATCTGACAGAAGAGATTTTTGCTGCTGCGGAAAAACTGATCGCGGTAGGGTGTTTCTGTATCGGGACTAATCAGGTTGATCTGTCGGCCGCGACCAAACGCGGTATCCCAGTATTTAACGCACCGTTTTCCAATACCCGATCCGTGGCAGAAATGGTGATCGGCGAAATGCTGCTGATGCTGCGCGGTATCCCGGCGGCGAACGCGAAAGCGCACCGTGGTATCTGGCACAAACTGGCTGTGGGCTCGTTTGAAGCGCGCGGCAAAAAGCTGGGGATCATCGGCTACGGCCATATCGGTACGCAGTTGGGTATTCTGGCTGAAAGCCTGGGTATGCACGTTTATTTCTATGATATCGAAAGCAAACTGCCGCTGGGTAATGCTCAGCAGGTGCGCCACCTGTCCGACCTGCTGAATATGAGCGATGTGGTGAGCCTGCACGTGCCGGAAAATGACAGCACGCAGAATATGATGGGTGCGGAAGAGCTGGCGCTGATGAAGCCGGGTTCCATCCTGATTAACGCTGCCCGCGGTACGGTAGTCGATATTCCGGCACTGTGTGAAGCGCTGAGCAGCAAGCATCTGTCCGGTGCGGCCATTGACGTATTCCCGCAAGAGCCGGCAACTAACAGCGATCCGTTCCTGTCGCCGCTGTGCGAATTTGACAACGTGCTGCTGACGCCGCACATCGGTGGTTCTACGCAAGAAGCGCAGGAAAATATCGGTGATGAAGTGGCTGGCAAACTGGCGAAATACTCAGACAACGGTTCTACGCTGTCTGCGGTGAATTTCCCGGAAGTCTCGCTGCCTGTTCATGGCGCACGCGCCAGCCGCCTGCTGCACATCCATGAAAACCGTCCTGGCATCATTACCAAAATTAACCAGATCTTTGCTGAGCAGGGCATTAACATTGCCGCGCAGTATCTGCAAACGACACCTGAAATTGGTTATGTGGTGATTGATGTCGAAACTGATGGCGCGCAAACGGCGCTGCAACTGATGAAGGCGATTCCTGGCACCATTCGTGCTCGTCTGCTGTTCTGATTCGTTTTAATCAGTGAATAAACAACCAGCCCCTTTTGGGGCTGGTTGCGTTATTACAGCGCGATGACGATCTTGCCGCGCATATGTCCTTCCAGCACTTTACCGTGAGCCTGCTTCAGCGTGCTTACTGTTAACCCTTGCAACGTTTCGCTGGCGGTTCCCTGAAGTTTCCCTGTATCCACCAGCTGTGCGACTTCGTGCAAAATGTTCCCCTGTTCGGCGATATCCGGTGTGGTGAACATGCTGCGGGTAAACATGAGTTCCCAGTGCAGCGCTGCGCTTTTGAGTTTCAGCGCCGTTTGGTCGAGCGGGTTTTTGTTTTCCACGATGGTGCAAATGTGGCCCATTGGCGCGATCAGTTTACTGATGGCATCCCAGTGCCCGTCCGTGTCGTTCAGGCAGAAAATGTAATCGACCTGTTTGATCCCTTCTTTTTCCAGAGACTCGACCAGATTGCGGTAATCTACGACCTTATGTGCACCGCGTTGGCGGCACCACTCTGCCGAGTCAGGCTGCGACGCGGTAGCGATAATGTTCACTGAACTGCGCAGCGCGGCCAGAGAAATCGCGAGGGAGCCTACGCCGCCCGCACCACCGATAATCAACAGCGTTTTCTCGCTGTCGGCCTGCTGTATTTTCAGGTGTTCGAACAATCCTTCCCATGCGGTCAGTGCCGTGAGCGGCAGTGCGGCTGCGGCTGCCCAGTCCAGAGACACGGGCTTACGCGCAACGATACGTGAATCAATCAACTGATGGGTGGTGTTGCTGCCGGGGCGGGTAATATCGCCGGCGTACCAGACTTCATCGCCTACCTGAATGTCGCTCACGGTGCTGCCGGTTTTCAGCACGATACCACTGGCATCCCAGCCGAGAATTCGGGGCTGCTGTAATCCATTCTGACGTAATCCGGCATGCACCTTGGTATCCACGGGATTGACGGAAATGGCTTTTACGCCGACCAACAGATCGTATTCGCCGGGCTCGGGGATGTCCTGAGTGATGGCAATGAAGTTTTCTGGTTGTTGTGGATCAACGGCTATCGCATGAGCGGTCATGGTCTGTTCCTCAGTATTTTCAGAATGCGGTCTTGTGAATAATTGAATAGAACCAAGTGTAGAACACGGCGATAGGGCTGATAAGATGGACAATAAATAATGCAGTGTTCGTCTAGGGTGAACAATTATGTTTAAACAATTGCAGGATATGGCGCTGTTTGCGCTGGTGGCCGAGTGTGGCAGTTTCACACAAGCGGCGCGAAAGGCAGGGCTGGCGAAATCCAGCCTGAGCCTGCGCATTAGCCAGCTTGAACAGCAGATTGGCCTGCGGCTGTTGAACCGAACGACGCGCCAGCTCAATCTGACGTTTGCGGGTGAGCGTTATCTGATTCACTGTCAGGAGATGCTGCAAGCCAGCGAGCGTGCCGATCTCGCCATACAGCGCTTGCGTGATAATCCCAGCGGGCGGCTGCGTATCACCAGCCCGGCGGGATTCGGTTCCACGCTGCTGGCACGGCTTACGGCCGAGTTTCAGCAGCGCTTTCCTGCAGTATCGCTGGATGTGCTGATTTCAGATGCGGTGATCGATCTGGTACAGGAAGGGTTTGATGTCGCTTTTCGTACCGGGAAACCGCACGATTCTTCACTGATCGGGCGTTCGCTTGGGCAAACCCCCCGCTATTTGCTGGCATCGCCTGACTATCTGGCGCGGCATCCGGCATTGCTCCACCCACAGCAGCTCCAACAGCACCGCTGTATCGCACATCATGCCTGGACGGAGTGGCTCCTTCATCGCGGTTCGGAACTTTATCGCTGGTTACTGCCCGAGGCGCATATCACCGATAACCTGCTTTACGCCCGCGAGTGCGCCATTGCGGGGGCTGGTATTACGCTATTGCCGGATTTTCTCTGTCTGGATGACGCGGTGTCCGGGAAATTGGTCAGGGTTTTATCGGATTGGCAGGCGGAAGCTAACGAGCTTTATCTGGTGTATCCCAGCCGTAAGCTGAATTCGCCCGCGTTAGCGTGTTTTATCGACTTTGTTTTACAACATAGTGCGTTGGATGATTACTCAACGTTTTTGAAAAAGCAGCCGTGATACCGTCTCTACAATATTTTTGTTTCATTTTTATTTGGATCTTTTGATTTTTATTGAAACGTGATTTCTATCAACTTATTTTAGGTACGTTTTAGATTGAAAATGCCGATAACAATGTTGGTTCCTTTTGACTTTTTTATGAAAGGTGTGGTCCTGCGTGGCGTTATTGTCACAGTGCTATCTGGACTCTGTCGTACCTGTAATGGCAGAGATAATGTATACCAGTGATGGTGAAAATGAGAATGCAACCGATGTCTATTCAAAAAGAGAAGTTGAGTTACATCAACAATATACGTCTCGTTTCGTTATTTATTACTCTTTTTTCAATTATCCTGATTTTATTTGCGCTTTCTATTGGCACAGCGAGTTATTTTTTAAAACAGAGTAATGATTCACTCGATAAAGCGAATGAATTGTCTGATATCCGTGCCGGTATCAGCAGCAGCCTCGATCAGCTACGCGTAGCCAGGCTGCTGCTTATTCAGGCTGGTGCAGCAAACCGTATTAGCGATCATGAGGTGTTTAAATCCGCGTCAGATCAGGCCGCAGGTCGAGTCAGAGCCTCGCAGAAGCGTCTGGATGAATACCTCGCGCGTCCAGATAAACTGGAGAGTGAAAGCGCGCTGGATAGCGAGATTCTTAAGGCGTACGCCGACTACCGTGATAACGCGATTCTGGCTATGCAGAAGGCGACAAATGACGGGGAGTTTGAAGATACGATTACGCTGGAAAGTACGCTGGCCCGTCAGTTAGATGAAGCGTTCAGTGTTCCAGTGCGTAAGAAAGTCACTGAGCTGACAAAAGCCGCGCAGGATATCAATCTACAAGCAGAACAGAATGCTAAACTGGGTTACTGGATGATGGCGGGCTCATTTGTCCTGTCGATCATTATGGCGATCATGGCCTACATCATGGTGCGCAATGTGATCCTCGCGCCAATCAACAGACTGGTTGAGCGTATTCAGAAGATTGCCGCAGGCGATCTGACGCAGCCACCGATGGTGATGGGGCGTAATGAAATCGGCATTCTGGGGACGAATATCCAGAACATGCAGGCGGAGCTGACGGATACGGTGACGATCGTGCGCGAAGGTGCAGATTCAATCTATCAGGGATCGTCAGAAATTACGGCGGGTAACGTCGATCTTTCCTCGCGTACCGAGCAGCAAGCGGCCGCGCTGGAGGAAACCGCAGCGAGCATGGAACAGTTGACCGCAACGGTGAAACAGAACTCTGACAATGCTCATCACGCCAGCCAGTTGGCAAAAAATGCTTCTGAAAAAGCGGAGAAGGGCGGGCAAATTGTGCAAGGCGTGGTGGACACCATGCAGGACATTTCTACAAGCTCAAAACGCATTTCCGAGATCACTTCCGTTATTAACAGCATCGCCTTCCAGACCAACATTCTGGCGCTGAACGCCGCGGTAGAAGCCGCGCGTGCGGGTGAGCAAGGACGTGGTTTTGCTGTGGTGGCAGGTGAAGTCCGTAATTTGGCGCAGCGCAGCGCACAGGCCGCGAAAGAGATTGAAGGGCTGATTGGCGAATCGAGCCGGCTGGTGGAAACGGGGTCTGGGCTTGTATCTCAGGCGGGCACAACCATGGGTGAGATTGTGCGTGCGGTTGTCAGTGTGACTGACATCATGGGGGAAATTGCTTCCGCTTCTGACGAACAGAGCCGTGGTATTGGGCAGGTTAGTCAGGCCGTGTCTGAAATGGACAGCGCGACGCAGCAGAATGCGGCATTGGTGCAGGAAGCGTCGGCTGCCGCGGTGTCACTTGAAGAACAGGCTGCGCGTCTGACGCAGGCTGTCGCGGTATTTAAGCTGGCTGGTGTGGCTCAGAGACTGAAATCGTCATTGCCAAAAGCGGCGCCGCAACCGCGTTTAGCGCCAGCGATGGCGATTGCCGGAAGTAGTAGCAAAGGCAGCGATAATCAAAACTGGGAAACGTTCTGATTCCCGATAGATGAAGCATGATAGAAAAAAATGGCCCGCATTGCGGGCCATTCGTTTATGACGTTCGACGACAGCTTACTTAGCGATCTTCTTGTATTTGATGCGGTGTGGTTCCAGCGCATCGGCACCCAGCGTACGCTTTTTGTATTCTTCGTATTCGGTAAAGTTACCTTCGAAGAATTCCACTTTACCTTCATCCTGATAATCCAGAATGTGTGTTGCGATACGGTCTAGGAACCAACGGTCATGCGAGATCACCATGGCACAGCCAGGGAATTCCAGCAGGGCGTTTTCCAGCGCGCGCAGGGTTTCGATATCCAGGTCGTTGGTCGGTTCATCGAGCAGCAGCACGTTGCCGCCGACCTGCAACAGCTTCGCCAGATGCAGACGACCGCGTTCACCACCGGACAGCTCGCCAACGCGTTTGCCTTGATCAACCCCTTTGAAGTTGAAACGGCCAACGTACGCGCGGCTTGGCATCTCGGTGTTGCCGATACGCATGATGTCCTGTCCGCCGGACACTTCTTCCCAGACGGTTTTGCTGTTGTCCATCGCGTCACGGAACTGGTCAACTGACGCCAGTTTCACCGTTTCACCCAGCTCGATCGTGCCGCCATCCGGCTGTTCCTGACCAGACATCATACGGAACAGCGTCGATTTACCGGCACCGTTCGGGCCGATAATACCGACAATCGCGCCTTTTGGTACGGAGAAAGACAGCCCGTCGATGAGCTGACGTTCGCCGTAGGACTTGCTGAGGTTGGTGACTTCCACCACTTTATCGCCGAGGCGAGCACCTGGTGGGATAAACAGTTCGTTGGTTTCGTTACGTTTCTGGTATTCCGTGTTGTTCAGCTCTTCAAAGCGTGCCAGACGGGCCTTACCTTTGGACTGACGGCCTTTGGCGCCTTGACGCACCCACTCCAGCTCTTTCTCAATGGATTTACGGCGTGCCGCTTCCTGAGACGCTTCCTGTGCCAGACGCTGATCTTTCTGCTCCAGCCAGGAAGAGTAGTTGCCTTCCCACGGAATCCCTTCTCCACGGTCCAGCTCCAGAATCCAGCCCGCTACGTTATCGAGGAAGTAACGGTCGTGGGTAATTGCTACCACGGTGCCCTCGAAGTCGTGCAGGAAGCGTTCCAGCCAGGCGACAGACTCGGCATCCAGGTGGTTGGTTGGTTCGTCGAGCAGCAGCATGTCCGGCTTTTCCAGCAGCAGACGGCACAGGGCCACGCGGCGACGTTCCCCCCCGGACAGGTTGGCGATTTTCGCATCCCACTCTGGCAAGCGCAGCGCATCGGCAGCGCGCTCCAACTGGTTATTCAGATTATGGCCGTCATGCGCCTGAATGATTTCTTCCAGCTTGCCTTGCTCGGCAGCCAGTTTATCGAAATCTGCATCTGGGTCGGCATACAGTGCATAAACTTCATCAAGACGCTTCAGCGCGGTCACGACTTCAGACACCGCTTCTTCTACGGATTCACGTACGGTGTGCTCCGTATTTAACTGCGGTTCCTGCGGCAAGTAGCCGATTTTGATTCCAGGTTGTGGGCGAGCTTCGCCCTCGATGTCCGTATCAATGCCAGCCATAATACGCAACAGCGTTGATTTACCGGCTCCGTTCAGACCCAGCACGCCGATCTTGGCACCGGGGAAAAAACTGAGGGAGATGTTTTTCAGAATGTGACGCTTCGGCGGTACGACCTTACCGACGCGATGCATGGTATAAACATATTGAGCCACGTTGCGACTTCGCCTCTCTCTTATCTCTATGATTTGTCACCATAAGCGGGTGACCATGTGTAGCACGATGCTACTTAATACTACATCGCTGCTAAGGCCATACCCTGGCAGCGGATCGATTATTCTAAGTGCATTACTTTGAATATGAAGTGTAGCGGGTTTCAGCCCGCGATCCCAGCTATCCGGCGATTTGCCATGGCCGATCTGAGAGGTCAGTCCGCCTGATGAATTTCAGAATCGGTTTGCGGATCGACGTATCGTTGTCTGGCATGATGTGCCACACTGGATCTGCCCGATAGGATAGGGGTATCGATACGATGAAGGATGCCGATAGCAAGTTCGATAACGGATGAGGTTAATGCAGGTGATGAAAGCGGGTCATTGGTGGTACGCCGTTGCGGCGATATGTCTGGCTGGGGTCTCCGGCCACGTGCTGGCGGATTCTCTGGACGAACAGCGTCAGCGCTATCAGCAGGTTAAGCAAGCATGGGACAGCAACCAAATGGACACGGTAGCGCAGCTGATGCCGACGCTGCGCAGTTACCCGCTTTATCCTTATCTTGAATACCGTTCGCTCACGCAGGACCTGAGCCAGGTCAGCGCGACGCAGGTGAGGCAGTTTATGGCAACGCATCCGACGCTGCCACCCGCCCGTAATCTCAATACCAGCTTTGTGAATGAACTGGCGCGTCGTCAGGACTGGATCGGGCTGCTGGCATTTAGCCCGCAGCCGCCGAAGCCGGTCAGCGCCCGCTGTAACTTTTATTATGCCCAGTGGGCCACTGGGCAGCGTCAGGGCGTGTGGGAAGCCACGCGTGATATCTGGCTGACCGGGCGCTCGCTCCCTGCGGTGTGCGATAAACTCTTCTCGGTCTGGCAGCAGGCGGGTGAACAGACGCCGCTGACGACGCTGGAACGTGCGCGTCTGGCGATGGATGAAGGCAGCAGCAGTCTGGTGAGTTACCTCATCAAGCAGTTACCTGACGATTATAAAACGATGGGTGATGCACTGCTCAAACTCCAGAACGATCCAAATTCGCTGGAGAGCTTCGCTCGTACCGTCGGGCCAACGGATTTCACCCGGAAAGTCACGCTGTCGGCCTTTACGCGTACAGCGCGTCAGGATGCCGATAATGCCCGTTCGATGCTGCCGGTCATTGTCCGTTTGCAGAAAATGAGCGCAGCAGAGCGTCAGGAGATGGAAGAAACCATTGCCTGGCGGTTAATGGGCAACGATGCTACGTCAGAGCAGGCGCAGTGGCGGGATGGTGTGGTACGGCGGAGTACGTCGACCACCTTGCTGGAACGTCGCGTACGCATGGCGCTAGGCGCAGGCGATCGTCAGGGGCTAACGAGCTGGATGGCGCGCTTACCGGCGGAGGCGTTACAGAAAGATGAATGGCGTTACTGGCGCGCGGTGGTGCTGTTGGATCAGGGCAAGCGTCAGGAAGGTGAGACGCTATTACGCAGCCTGATGCAGGAGCGCGGGTTCTACCCTATGGCGGCAGCGCAGAAGCTCAACGAGCGCTACCCGATTACTATCATGACGGCGGTGAAGCCGGATCCTTCCTTGTCCCAGCTACCGGAAGTCGCCCGCGTGCGGGAATTGATGTTTTGGCAGATGGATAATCTGGCGCGCAGCGAGTGGGTCGGGCTGGTAGCTAACCGCAGCAAACCGCAGCAGGAAGCGCTGGCTCGCTATGCGTTTGAACAGCGCTGGGCGGATTTGAGCGTGCAGGCAACGATTGTCGCGAAGCTGTGGGATCATCTGGAAGAGCGTTTCCCGCTGGCCTGGAATGACGAATTCCGCCGTGAAACGCAGGGGAAAGGCATTAGCCAAAGCTATGCGATGGCGATCGCTCGTCAGGAGAGCGCCTGGAACCCGAAAGCGCGTTCTCCGGTTGGCGCATCAGGCTTGATGCAGTTGATGCCCGCGACGGCGCAGCATACTGCCAAAATGAGCAATATCACGTTCTATACGAACAGCAGCCAGCTGTTCGATCCTGAGACCAATATTCTGTTGGGAACGAGCTATTTGGAGTACGTGTATCAGACATTTGGCCGTAACCGGATTCTGTCCTCCGCGGCTTATAATGCAGGGCCGTCGCGGGTGAATACCTGGCTGAGAAACAGCGCCGGGCGCATTGATCCCGTTGCGTTTATCGAAAGCATTCCGTTCTCGGAAACTCGGGGATACGTGAAAAATGTGCTGGCCTATGACGTCTTCTATCGCTATTTCCTTCACCAGCCAGCCAATGTGCTGACGGATGCGGAATGGCAGCGGCGTTATTGAGACGCGGCGTTGCGATCGTTGCCTGAAATTGTGTTATGCTGCCGTACTAGTTAAATAGTATGGCAGCCCGTTATGACTCCGTTATCGCTTATCGACCCGGCACTTTCTGAACAAGACAATGAGCACTGGTTGCGCTTTGTTGCGCTATTGCAGCAGTCTATTGCGGAAGATCTGCAATTGCCGTTGCTTCAACTGCTACTGACGCCGGACGAGCGTACTGCGTTGGGAACGCGGGTGAGAATTGTGCAGGAACTGATGCGGGGTGAAATGAGTCAGCGTGAGCTGAAAAGCGAGTTAGGTGCAGGGATTGCGACCATCACGCGCGGTTCAAATAGCCTGAAAGCCGCGCCCCCCGCGTTAAAAAGCTGGCTGGAAGCGCAGTTGCTGTCGGCAGATAAACCGTTGGGTGACGACGCGTAACCGTTACGGTTTTGCGGCGTGAACGGGAATCTGGTAAATCGGGTTATGGAACGGTACCAGTGCCAGCAGCAGTGCCTGATGATATACGCTGGTACGCGACAGTTTGCCGTCGGTGAAGACGCCGATGGCACCACCTTTATGTTTAATATTCTGAACGCCCGTCAAACGTTCCATTTCATCACCTAATTCCCGCCCTTCACGGATACCATGTAATATACTTTCTGGAAGAACCAGGCTTGCAGAGCGTGATTCACCACGCAGGTGGGTGTTTTCGATCACCATCCAGGCGAACGTCATGCTTTCTTCAATGCCCGCTTCGACACCGACCCAAAAATCGGCTTCCGGCCGCACCTGGCGTGCCATCATGACGCGGTTTCTGGCGCCAGTACGGGTTTCGATAGAACCAAGAGGTTGACGCGGGACGCCGCTATCGACGTCAACGCCTTCGATGCGGCAGCTTTCTGCACCAAAGACATCGGTGAATGCCAGAGTAATAGCCTTAATCTTTGCCGGGTTGGTAGTTGCAGCAACAACGTGATACATAACAGTTTCGTACCTTTAGTTAATTTGACGCAGTATAACGGAAAATAACCATGTTACAGGTATATCTTGTTCGCCACGGCGAAACAGAATGGAATGTGGCTCGACGTATTCAAGGTCAATCGGACAGTGCGCTGACGCCAAGAGGTGAGCAACAGGCACAGCAAGTTGCTGAACGAATCAGGACGTTAGGGATTACGCATATTTTTACCAGCGATCTCGGAAGAACGCGTCAGACGACAGAAATCATCGCTAAATCTTGTGGTAATTGCCAGATAATCCTGGAGCCTGGGTTACGTGAATTGAACATGGGCGTATTGGAAGCGCGCGATCTGGATTCGCTGACCGCCCAGGAAGAAGGGTGGCGCAAGGGGCTGGTGGATGGCACGCCCGATGGCCGCATCCCGGAAGGTGAATCGATGAATGATGTCGCATTGCGCATGCATGGCGTTCTGGAGCGCTGTCTGGCGTTGCCAGCAGGAAGCCGTCCTCTGCTGGTGAGCCACGGGATGGCGCTGGGCTGCCTGCTGAGTACGGTTCTGGGGCTACCCGCGTCGGCTGAGCGGCGCCTGCGCCTGCGCAACTGCTCCCTGTCGCGCATCGATTATCAGCAAAGCCCGTGGCTGGCACCGGGATGGGTGGTGGAAACGGCCGGAGATATCTCGCATCTGGATATTCCGGCACTGGATGAGCTACAGCGCTGAGAGCGGCTCTGGGTGCTGGATGGGGATCAAATACTCGCAGCGGATGATCGCGGGTATTTCCCCGTCTGTATCACGGCTGGGGTGAAAACGCTCGGCGTCGAACCCTTTGCGGCGTGTGAGCTGGAAGGTCGGCAAACAGGTGTCATACAGCGTGATGATGAAGTCTTGCAGCTCGTCGTTTGGCCCTTCAAAAACAAACATCGCGTAATCGCCGCCCGGTAGCGTAATGGGTTCGCCCGTGTGGACATCATCCGGCAGGTACTGTGGCTCCAGCGCGGTGGTGTAGAGCACTTCGTGCTCGTCGTCTTTCTCTTTGCTCGGCCGTGAATGATGCAGCCCGTAAAGCACAGGGGGAACGGAGCAGGTTTCGCCTAAAAACTGGCGCCAATAGTGGACGCGAATTTCCGTACGGAAGTTGCAAATCTGCTCCAGACGGCAGTTATAGGTTTGCGTTAGCCCAAGCAACTGCGTTTCTGGCAGAGTGATAAACTGCGGTTGTGGCAGAGTAAACGCGCCGAGCCGGATCGGCGGACGAATGCCGAAAGTATTCCAATTATCGGAACGACGATAAGACGCGGGCGTTTGGGTAAACTGCTTTTTGAACGCGCGGGTAAAAGTCTGTTGTGAATCAAAACGGTATTGCAGAGCAATATCAAGGATAGGGCGGCTGGTCAGACAAAGTGCCACCGCCGCCTTGGTCAATCTCCGCGCTCGGATATATGAACCAATGGCATGGCCTGTCACGTCTTTGAACATTCTTTGCAGATGCCACTTGGAATAACCCGCTTTCGCCGCCACATTATCCAGTGATAGCGGCTGGTCGAGATGGCTTTCCAGCCAGTTAAGCAAGTCACGTATGATACCGGCTTGATCCATAATCTTCCTCATCAAACACATTGGGCGCGAGCGTATTGAGATCCCGCATCATAGCAATATTTTCACTTTGGTACTGCCGAAGATTTTTGAAAATATTCCGCAGGTAATTTGGATAAGGAGGATTGCGATAGTGGTTTATTTTGTACATCCTCTTTTTAATTGTGGTTATTAATCGTTTGTTATGAATTGTCACAGGGCCTGAAATATGAACATAAAGCGCATCATGGGAGCGGGTCTGTTATTGCTATCCACCGCTGGCGTCGTCAGTGCGGAAGAGGTCGGGTCTGTCGATACCGCCTTTAAACTGTTGGGGCCGGATCATAAGATCGTGGTGGAAGCGTTTGACGACCCGGATGTTTCAAACGTGACCTGCTACATTAGCCGAGCCAAAACGGGCGGAATCAAGGGCGGATTAGGGTTGGCGGAAGACACATCGGACGCTGCCATTTCCTGCCAGCAGGTTGGGCCGATTACACTGTCCGATAAAATCAAAAACGGCGGTGACCGTGGATCCGTGGTATTCCAGAAAAGAACATCGCTGGTTTTCAAGAAATTGCAGGTTGTTCGATTTTACGACCAAAAGCGCAATGCGCTGATCTATCTCGCTTACTCCGATCGCTTAGTCGATGGTTCGCCGAAAAATGCGTTAAGCGCGGTGCCGGTTATGCCGTGGGCAAAGAGTGAATAACGTGCGGTAATGCGGTAAGAAGGGAAAACAGCCGGAACGGATGTCTGTTCCGGCTGAGAGGGATTAATTTTCCAGGTCGCCGCAGAAGCGGTAGCCTTCGCCGTGGATCGTCGCGATGATTTCCGGCGTATCTGCAGTAGATTCAAAGTGCTTGCGGATACGGCGGATGGTGACGTCAACGGTACGGTCGTGTGGCTTAAGCTCACGGCCGGTCATTTTCTTCAGCAGTTCCGCGCGAGACTGAATCTTGCCCGGGTTTTCGCAGAAGTGCAGCATGGCGCGGAATTCACTGCGCGGCAGCTTGTATTGTTCACCCGCCGGGCTAATTAGAGAACGACTATTGATGTCCAGTTCCCAGCCGTTGAAGCGGTAGCTTTCCACCAGACGGCGCTCTTCAGTGCCGCTGCCAAGATTCATGGTGCGTGACAGCAGGTTACGCGCGCGGATCGTCAATTCACGTGGGTTGAACGGTTTGGTGATGTAGTCATCCGCACCGATTTCCAGACCGAGGATCTTATCGACTTCATTATCGCGGCCGGTGAGGAACATCAAGGCAACGGTGGCTTGCTCGCGCAGTTCACGTGCCAGCAACAGGCCGTTCTTTCCTGGCAGGTTGATGTCCATGATCACCAGATTGATGTCATTCTCGGACAAAATGTGGTGCATTTCTGCGCCATCAGTGGCTTCGTGAACAACGTATCCTTCCGCCTCAAAAATGCTTTTGAGGGTATTACGAGTTACTAGCTCGTCTTCAACAATAAGAATGTGCGGCGTCTGCATGTTTGCTACCTAAAATTGCCAACTTAAATTATAGAAATCGGAAGTACAGAAGTCGCTGTCATACCCTGCTGGCCCGCTGGCTACAACGCCAGTTATTCCGGGTATTTCCCTGGAGCTTATCGAGGTAAACTACGCTCTCGCTCAACATCAGACTCAAGTACGTAAAGGCGTTACTGGTGTTCATTCTCTACCCGCTTAGAGGTACTGCTAGCGGATGAGCGTGGCGCTAATTTAACTGCGCTCAAAGTGGCGCACAGTTTAACCTTATTAACAGCAACATAACAGTAAGCACGGATTTTGCCTGCTGATAAATCTACGGTTCTGTTGACATATATCAAATTTCATTTTAGCACGTTAACTATTTTGTGATAAACACTTATAGGATTGCCAGTTTACGTCACAATTTAGCACTTTTTATGAACGATTTAGCATAGCAAATGCCAATAATCATAATTGGCGCTACACATACGGCAGTAGTTTTATAACTTATTGAAATAAAATAATTTACCTTATTTTTCTTAGGGTTTTCTCTTCCTGCCCCTTTTTTGGACTCTCCGATGTTTCCTACCGAATGCTGGGTTGATACCGGAAATTTTGTTGGCTTATTGTTAACTTTTAACTGTAACGATCAACATGCTGTGGTTATCAACGAATAGCACTTATTTATCAATCGTTATCAGTGAATAGCTAGCGATGACGCCGCTGTTTTATTTGACGGCTGGTGGAGACAGTGGCAGAACGCACGTAACCCATACTGAGGAGTTTATGCAGTTTCATATTATTTTGGTTGAGCCCGCTCGGGCAGAGAATGTAGGGGCGGCAGCCCGTGCGATGAAAACAATGGGATTCAGCAGCTTGCGTATTGTCGGTAGCACTGCACATCAAGAACCGGCAGCTCGTTGGGTAGCGCACGGCTCGGGAGACATTCTGGATAACGTACAGGTGTTTGCCACGCTGGCTGAAGCACTGGCGGATGTCGACTTTACGGTCGCGACCACCGCGCGCAGCCGGGCTAAGTATCGTTATTACTGCACGCCAGCTGAACTGACTGGCGTATTGCAGGAGAAGGTGCAATGGATGGCTTCTGCGGCACTGGTGTTTGGTCGGGAAGATGTTGGCCTGACGAATGAAGAACTCGAATTGGCGGATGTGTTGACCGGCGTGCCGATGAAAGCGGATTACCCTTCACTGAATCTTGGTCAGGCGGTGATGGTGTACTGTTACCAACTGGCTGAACTGATGGACGTCAAATCGGAAGCGGTGCAGCCCGCTGTGGCGGGGCAATTGTCGGCATTGCACGATCGTTTGGATCGGCTACTGGTGAATTTGGCGGTTGAGGATGATGAAAAACTGCGAGACTGGCTGCATCAGCGGCTGGGGCGTTTAGAGCAGCGCGATACGGCGATGCTCCATCGGCTGCTACACGATATTGAAAAAAACCTGCCGAAATAAGATAGCAAAGATGGCTTTATTGGCAGTCGAACATTTTGAAACGGGAACTTTGGCAATTATTCATCTGGTGTATTCCCGTTTCGGCAGTGGGTTTAGCGGTAGACATTTTTCGTTCTACGAGAAGAAAAAAAAGAAATCCGTTGACTTCAAAGGGCGATTGGCCTAACTAATAGGGCAGATAACTCTACTTTTAATGAGATTCGATTTTAGCATGCGCACTATCAGCCTGATCACCACGATTATTACCATCACCGATACAACCAGTAACGGTGCGGGCTGACGCATATAAAGATTCCAGAAAAAGCCCGCACCGAACAGTGCGGGCTTTTTTTTTACGGCAGGTTATCCCTCAGCGCCGCCTGCAAGCGGCATACAAAAAACGCTTCCGGCGTTTGGTTGGCAGAAATTCAGGAGAACAGATAAAAATGCGAGTGTTGAAATTTGGCGGGACTTCAGTAGCAAATGCGGAGCGTTTTGCGCGCGTTGCCGACATTATCGAAAACAACGCGCGCCAGGGACAGGTGGCTACCGTATTGTCCGCTCCGGCGAAAATTACCAACCATCTGGTTGCCATGATTGAGAAAACCGTCGCCGGACAAGATATCCTGCCTCATTTGAATGACGCCGAAACAATCTTTTCTTCGCTGCTGCAAGGCCTTGCCGAATCTCAACCCGGCTTTGATCATGCCCGCCTGAAGGCATTCGTGGATCAGGAATTTGCACAGCTGAAACACGTTCTGCATGGCATCGCGCTGCTGGGCCAGTGTCCTGACAGCGTGAACGCCGCGATTATCTGCCGAGGGGAAAAACTGTCTATCGCCATCATGGAAGCGGTCTTTCAGGCACGCGGCTATGGGGTCTCCGTTATCAATCCGGTCGAGAAGCTGCTGGCGCAGGGACACTATCTTGAATCTACCGTGGATATCACGGAGTCGACTCGCCGTATCGCCGAAAGCGCCATTCCGAAGGATCATGTCATCCTGATGGCGGGCTTTACGGCCGGTAACGACAAAGGCGAACTGGTGGTGCTGGGCCGCAACGGTTCAGACTATTCCGCTGCGGTACTGGCCGCGTGTTTGCGTGCGGACTGCTGTGAGATCTGGACTGATGTAGACGGTGTTTATACCTGCGATCCGCGTCAGGTGCCGGACGCTCGATTATTGAAATCGATGTCCTATCAGGAGGCGATGGAGCTGTCCTATTTCGGCGCCAAAGTCCTCCACCCTCGCACCATCGCTCCTATCGCTCAGTTCCAAATTCCCTGCCTTATCAAAAACACCGAAAACCCTCAGGCTCCCGGTACGCTCATCGGCATGGACAGCTCGGATACGCAGTATCCGGTGAAAGGGATTACCAACCTGAACAACATGGCGATGATCAACGTATCCGGCCCCGGCATGAAAGGCATGGTTGGCATGGCGGCACGCGTGTTTGCTGCGATGTCACGTGCGGGTATTTCGGTCGTGCTGATCACGCAGTCGTCTTCTGAGTACAGCATCAGCTTCTGCGTATCACAAAACGAGCTGGCGCGTGCCAGAAAAACGCTGGAAGACGAATTCTATCTGGAACTGAAAGAAGGCGTGCTGGAGCCGCTGGATGTAATGGAACGTCTGGCGATCCTCTCTGTTGTTGGTGATGGCATGCGTACGCTGCGCGGCCTGTCTGCGCGTCTGTTCTCTGCGCTGGCGACGGCCAATATCAATATCGTAGCTATCGCGCAGGGGTCCTCCGAACGATCTATCTCCGTCGTGGTAAACAACGATGTGGCGACCACCGGCGTGCGCGTGGCTCACCAGATGCTGTTTAACACCGATCAAGTGATCGATGTGTTTGTGATCGGCGTCGGCGGCGTGGGTGGCGCGCTGCTGGAGCAGATTCACCGTCAGCAACCGTGGCTGAAAGACAAGCATATCGACCTGCGTGTGTGTGGGATCGCGAACTCCAAAGCCATGCTGACCAATATTAACGGCGTTTCGATGGATAACTGGCGCGAAGAGTTGGCGAAAGCCCGCGAGCCGTTCAATCTGGGCCGTCTGATTCGTCTGGTGAAAGAGTATCACCTGCTGAATCCGGTTATCGTTGACTGTACGTCGAATCAGGCGGTGGCCGATCAGTACGTGGATTTCCTGGCCGACGGCTTCCACGTGGTGACCCCAAACAAGAAAGCCAACACCGGGTCGATGAATTATTATCACCAACTGCGCAGTGCTGCGGCGAAATCCCGCCGTCGTTTCCTGTATGACACGAACGTTGGTGCAGGCCTGCCGGTGATTGAGAACCTGCAAAACTTGCTGAATGCGGGTGATGAGCTGATTCGCTTTACCGGTATTCTCTCTGGCTCGCTGTCCTTTATTTTCGGTAAACTCGATGAAGGCATGTCGCTGTCGGCAGCGACTACGCAGGCGAAAGAGAAAGGTTATACCGAACCCGATCCGCGCGACGATCTGTCCGGTATGGACGTGGCGCGTAAGCTGCTGATTCTGGCGCGTGAAGCGGGTTATCAGTTGGAACTGGGCGATATCGAGGTGGAATCTGTTCTGCCTGCCAGCTTCGATGCCTCCGGCGACGTTGCCAGCTTCATGCAGCGTCTGCCGTCGGTAGACGATGAGTTCGCCAGCCGTGTTGCACAAGCGCGCGATGAAGGTAAAGTGTTGCGCTATGTCGGCGTCATTGAAGAAGGCCGCTGCAAGGTCAAGATCAGCGCCGTTGGCGGCAACGATCCGCTGTTTAAAGTCAAAGATGGTGAGAATGCGCTGGCATTCTACAGCCGTTATTATCAGCCACTGCCGCTCGTGTTGCGCGGTTATGGCGCGGGTAACGATGTTACCGCTGCTGGTGTGTTCGCAGATCTGCTGCGCACCTTGTCATGGAAGTTGGGAGCATAATTATGGTTAAGGTGTATGCACCTGCATCAATCGGTAACGTCAGCGTTGGGTTTGATGTACTGGGTGCGGCCGTTTCACCCGTAGACGGTTCATTGCTGGGCGATTGCGTCTCTGTCGAGGCGGCCGATCTGTTCAGCCTGCGTAATGAAGGGCGTTTTGTTAGCAAACTGCCGGACAACCCGAAAGAAAACATTGTGTACCAATGTTGGGAGCTTTTCTGTCAGGAAATTGGCAAAACCGTGCCGGTGGCGATGACGCTCGAAAAGAATATGCCGATTGGCTCAGGGCTGGGTTCCAGCGCCTGTTCTGTCGTCGCCGGGCTGATGGCGATGAATGAATTTTGCGGCAAGCCGCTGGATGATACCCGCCTGCTGACGCTGATGGGCGAGTTGGAAGGGCGCATTTCCGGTAGCGTTCACTACGATAATGTGGCTCCGTGTTTCCTCGGCGGCGTCCAACTGATGCTGGAAGAAAACGGCATTATCAGCCAGCCGGTGCCATCGTTTGACGACTGGCTGTGGGTCATGGCGTATCCGGGGATTAAAGTCTCTACTGCAGAAGCGCGCGCGATTCTGCCTGCGCAATATCGTCGTCAGGATTGCATCAGCCACGGCCGTTATCTGGCCGGTTTTATCCACGCTTGCCATACCGGACAGGCTGCGCTGGCGGCGAAACTGATGAAGGATGTCATCGCGGAACCTTATCGTACGAAACTGCTGCCCGGCTTTGCTGCCGCTCGTCAGGCTGCTGAAGATATCGGGGCGCTGGCCTGTGGTATTTCCGGCTCTGGCCCGACGTTATTCTCCGTTTGCAACGACATGGCGAGCGCACAGCGCTTGGCCGACTGGCTGCGGGATAACTATTTGCAGAACGATGAAGGTTTTGTTCATATTTGCCGTCTTGATACGACTGGCGCACGACAACTGGGATAACGCATGAAACTGTACAACCTTAAAGATCATAACGAGCAGGTCAGCTTTGCTCAGGCTATCAAGCAAGGGCTGGGTAGCCAGCAAGGGCTGTTCTTCCCGCTGGATCTGCCGGAGTTTGAGCGCACCGAAATCGACGCGCTGCTGGATCTGGATTTCGTTACCCGTAGCAGCCGTATTCTGTCTGCGTATATCGGCGATGAAATTGCGGCTGAAACCGTGTTCGAGCGCGTAAAAGCGGCCTTTGCGTTCCCGGCACCCGTTGCGCCGGTAGCGGAAGATATCGCCGCGCTGGAACTGTTCCACGGCCCGACGCTGGCCTTTAAAGACTTCGGCGGCCGCTTTATGGCGCAAATGCTGACGGAAGTGTCTGGCGACGAAAAAATTACCATTCTGACGGCGACCTCTGGCGACACCGGTGCAGCCGTGGCGCATGCCTTCTACGGTCTGGAAAATGTCCGCGTTGTGATTTTGTATCCGCAGGGCAAGATCAGTCCGCTGCAGGAAAAACTGTTCTGTACGCTGGGTGGTAACATTCACACCATCGCGGTCGACAGTGATTTTGATGCCTGTCAGGCATTGGTGAAAAAGGCGTTTGATGATGAAGAACTGAAAAAGGCGATTGGCCTGAACTCGGCAAACTCCATCAATATCAGCCGCCTGCTGGCGCAAATTTGCTACTACTTTGAAGCGGTTGCACAATTGCCGCAGGAAGCGCGTAATCAGCTGGTGGTTTCTGTACCGAGCGGTAACTTCGGCGATCTGACTGCCGGTCTGCTGGCAAAATCGCTGGGGCTGCCGATTAAGCGCTTCATCGCTGCGACCAACGCCAATGACACCGTGCCGCGTTTCCTGAGCAGTGGAAATTGGGAGCCGAATAAAACGGTGGCAACCTTATCCAACGCGATGGACGTGAGCCAGCCGAACAACTGGCCGCGTGTGGAAGAGCTGTTCCGTCGTAAAAACTGGCAGTTGAAAACGCTGGGCTTTGGCGCGGTGAGCGATGAGACCACGAAAGAAACCATGCATGAGCTGGATGCGTTAGGCTATGTTTCTGAGCCGCACGCGGCGATTGCTTATCGTTTGTTGCGCGATCAACTGCAAGCTGGCGAGTTCGGCCTGTTCCTGGGGACGGCGCACCCGGCGAAATTCAAGGAAAGCGTAGAAGCCATTCTGGGCAAAGAACTGGATCTGCCGGAAGCGCTGGCTGAGCGTGCCGATCTGGATCTGCTGTCGCACCACTTCCCGGATGATTTCGCGAAGCTGCGTGAATTCCTGATGTCGCTGCCGAAGTAATTTTGTTGTAACGGATAGCGATAAAGACTGAAAGGTAAGGGCGGAAAATTCCGCCCTTTTTACGTTTTCGGCTTACTGTTCGTGGCGTTTAAATACCAGTTCATCAGCCGAAGAGTCCGCAGCCTCGAAAAAGTAACCTTCCAGATTGAATGCTTTCAACTGCTCTGGCTGAGTCAGGCGGTTTTGAATAATGAAACGACTCATCAGACCGCGCGCTTTCTTGGCGTAGAAACTGATCACCTTGAACTTACCGTTTTTCTCATCCAGGAAAACGGGTTTGATCAGGCGGGCATTAAGCTTTTTCGGTTTAACGGCTTTGAAATATTCGTCCGATGCCAGATTAACCAACACATCGTCGCCTTGATCGCGCAGCGCCTGATTCAGTTTTTCCGTAATGGTGTCGCCCCAGAAACTGTAGAGATCTTTACCGACTTTATTTTCCAGCTTGGTGCCCATTTCCAGCCGATACGGCCGCATCAAGTCCAGCGGGCGCAATACGCCATACAGGCCTGACAGCATACGCAGATGCTGCTGAGCGAAATCGAAATCATCCTCGTTGAAATCTTCTGCGGCCAATCCGGTATAGACGTCACCCTTAAATGCCAGCAGCGCCTGACGTGCGTTCTCCGGTGTGAAATCTGGGTGCCACTCGCTAAAGCGGCCTGCGTTCAGGTCAGCCAGTTTATCGCTGATGCTCATCAGCGAGGCGATCTGTGCCGGCGTCAGTTTTTTACATACATCAATCAACTGGCTGGAATAGTCCAGAAGTTCCGGCTGGGTATAACGCGTCGTTGCCAAAGGACTGGTGTAGTCGAGCGTTTTTGCGGGTGAAATAGTAATAAGCATGCGCCATGTCCTGTCGGTCTGATTTGAGATGGTCCTACTATAGCAAGAACGCCGTAAGAAAACGGCGATAGCTATAATACGCCTTGTCTTTTACGTTCGAGCGCGTTTGGAAAGGGGAATCACCAGCGTGCAATCGTCGTTGCAAGGGGGCGTGGGAAAAGGCTGGCTTGCGCGGGAAAGTTCGCGTGTTATTATCAGATTTCGGCGCAAAACAGATGGCCACCCGATTAGATAATAAGTCGATTCATATACGAGCTATTTTCATTCACGAGCACCACGTATAAACAACGAGACATGCCAACATGACGGATAAACTGACTTCCCTACGCCAATTGACCACGGTTGTAGCTGATACCGGCGATATTGCGGCAATGAAACTGTACCAACCGCAAGATGCGACCACCAACCCTTCACTGATTCTGAACGCGGCGCAAATTCCTGAATACCGCAAGCTGATCGACGAGGCGATTGCCTGGGCGCGCGAGCAGAGCAGCGATCGCAAACAGCAGGTCGTTGATGCGACGGACAAACTGGCGGTCAACATTGGTCTCGAAATTTTAAAATTGATCCCCGGCCGCATCTCCACAGAAGTGGATGCACGTTTGTCTTATGACACTGAAGCCAGCGTGGCGAAAGCAAAACACCTGATCAAACTGTACAACGACGCAGGCATTAGCAACGAGCGTATCCTGATTAAACTGGCGTCAACCTGGCAGGGTATCCGTGCGGCGGAGCAACTGGAAAAAGAAGGCATTAACTGTAACCTGACGCTGCTGTTCTCCTTTGCGCAGGCGCGTGCCTGTGCTGAAGCGGGCGTATTCCTGATTTCACCGTTCGTTGGCCGTATTCTTGACTGGTACAAAGCTAATGGCGATAAGAAAGAATTCGCGCCGCACGAAGATCCAGGTGTAGTGTCCGTTAGCGAAATCTATGACTACTACAAAGAGCACGGCTATGAAACCGTCGTGATGGGCGCGAGCTTCCGTAACGTTGGTGAGATTCTGGAACTGGCTGGGTGTGATCGCCTGACGATCGCACCTGCACTGTTGAAAGAGCTGTCAGAAAGCGAAGGCGAAGTGGTTCGCAAACTGTCTTATGCTGGTGAAGTGAAAGTTCGTCCGGCGAAAATGACGGAAGCGGAATTCTACTGGCAGCACAATCAAGACCCAATGGCGATTGATAAACTGGCCGATGGGATCCGTAAATTTGCTATCGACCAGGAAAAACTGGAAAAGATGATTGCAGATTTACTGTAAGCATTCTGCTGATAAAAATAGCCGGGATTCCCGGCTATTTTTTTGTCTGCGCGCTGGCATTTTGGAAGGAGGAAGTCTATTTCGCCGTCGCGTTACGGGTTTTCTTCGCGATATAAAGATTATCATCGGCCCGCTTCATCACCTCGCTGAGGTCTTCTCCAGCGATATAGTATTCAACCAGCCCAATACTGACCGTCAGCCTGATTTTCCCTGCTGCGGTTTCACAAGGCGTATCGCTAATACGCTCTCTCGCTTTATCCACGATGGTGTACGCATCGTCTAATCCGGTATTTGGAAACACGATTGCAAATTCATCGCCGCCAATACGGCCAAAAATATCTTCGCGACGAAATGATTTTTTGAAAGTATCGGCAACAAACTTCAGCGCCTCGTCACCGACGCCGTGACCAAAGCTATCATTCACGTACTTAAAGTAGTCGATGTCGATCAGAATGACGCTGACGGGTCGCTTGGTCAGATTGGCGACACTAAAGGCTTTATTGGTCGCCAGAAAGAACGCATCTCGCCGTAAATAACCGGTGAGGTCGTCATAGCGTGCGATGATCGGCAATTCCACCAAATATTTTTTCGTCAGTAGGGACATCAGGCTGCCTAAAATAGCGAAGAGCAGCACACTACCTGCAACAATGAGAAGCGAAGATAAAGAAGACAGCGTCTGGATAAAGGATGGTTGTGGGTTTTCTGAGGTTGTTCTTATCCAAATACCCAGTAATTCATCGGTTGGCGACAGAATAGGGAAAATAATCGTCAGGGTGCCTTTACCCGCATAATCTCCGATAGAAGGCAGTTTATTTTGGCAGGTGCGAATAACCGCCATATCGTTGAAGTTGAGATCAGAAGAAGAGAGCTTGTTTATGCACTCGCTACGCGAATCTCGCGTGTTAAAGGCAAAGGTTCTGGTTCGTGAAGACAAATAAGTGCCGGATTGCCGAATCATATCGCTTTCGGCTACTTCACCGCTATTGGTGTAGGAGCCGTAGGTTTTGATCGCGGTATCGAGATTGATCCGTTCTGTTTTCCAGGTCGATTTGTTGGCTTCATGCATAATAATGATGGTGAGGATAAAGGAAATCGCCCCAAACAGGAAAAAGGCATACGCCGGATGGGCAAAAAGTTTAAGTATCTTATACTTAAGATCGTTCATGGCGACTTCCTTGATAGGGCTTTTTTACTTATTGTGATACGAAAGAAGTGCTTTAATTTTATCATATTATTTGATTTAACGTGATGCTCTGTCGTGGTAGATACCACCCTCTTCTCCTTAATCTATCGGCCTATTTCATCCGCTCTTAATGGGTAAGCGATCTTTTTTATGCGCCTGCTATTCTTAAATTTTAATTGCGAAACGGTATTATTAATTTAATTCATTTCTTTCTCTTTTTTGAGACGCTATTTAGTAGCTATTATCAAATACTGTATTGCACTCGGAGTGAAATAACGGACGCAGTGTGAATTTCCTCATAAGAGCTAATTGTTTGCTAAAAGCGTTCAATATCCTGATAAAATTGGTGTTTTATTTAGACTGAGGTGCTTATGAACGTATTGCGTATTGGTTTGGTCTCCGTATCTGACCGCGCTTCCAACGGGGTTTATCAGGATAAAGGCATCCCAGAACTGGAATCCTGGCTCCGTAGCGCCCTAACCACGCCTTTTGCAGTGGAAACCCGACTGGTGCCTGATGAACAGCCGATGATTGAACAAACGCTGTGTGAATTGGTTGATGAACGCGGCTGTCATCTGGTGCTGACGACCGGAGGAACGGGGCCTGCACGTCGTGATGTCACACCGGATGCCACGTTGGCCGTTGCCGATCGAGAAATGCCGGGGTTTGGCGAGCAAATGCGGCAGATCAGCCTGCGCTTTGTTCCTACCGCGATTCTCTCTCGCCAGGTGGGTGTGCTGCGTAAACAGGCACTGATTCTCAATCTGCCAGGGCAACCTAAGTCGATTAAGGAAACACTGGAAGGTTTAAAAGACGCTGATGGCAAGGTGATTGTGGCCGGTATTTTTGCCAGCGTACCGTATTGTATCCAACTGCTGGAAGGCCCTTACATCGAGACCAATCCCGATGTAGTAGCAGCTTTTCGCCCTAAAAATGCCGTGCGCGAAATAAAAGACTGAAGTTAGGCGATTTGAAACATAAGATTCAGCTTTACTGGTGTATAAAAATTTTGCCGCTATAGTAATTTCTACTTTACACACTGTGGTGGATTTTTTCACTCTGGCAATGCACGGTATCTTATGACTCAGGATCAACACGCCGATCCTCGCCGGTTGAACCGGCAGGACTATAAAACGCTGTCTCTGGCTGCGCTGGGTGGCGCGTTAGAGTTTTATGATTTTATTATTTTCGTCTTCTTTGCTGCCGTGATTGGCGATCTCTTCTTCCCGCCGGATATTCCTGAATGGCTGCGGCAGGTACAGACGTTCGGTATTTTCGCCGCAGGCTATCTGGCCCGTCCGCTTGGGGGCATCATCATGGCCCACTTTGGTGATAAGAGCGGACGTAAGAGAATGTTCAGCCTCAGTATATTGCTGATGGCGCTACCGACGCTGGCAATGGGCCTGCTGCCGACCTATGAAGCCATTGGTATTGCTGCGCCGCTGCTGCTGCTGTTGATGCGCGTGCTGCAAGGGGCTGCAATCGGTGGGGAAGTCCCCGGTGCGTGGGTCTTCGTTGCGGAACACGTGCCTCGTGCCCGCATCGGTTTTGCTTGCGGTACGCTGACCGCCGGGCTGACGATGGGAATTCTGCTGGGTTCGCTGATCGCGACGTTACTGAATACGGTGCTTACGCCGGAGCAGATGTCTGACGGCGGCTGGCGCTTGCCGTTCTTCATCGGTGGGGTCTTCGGCCTGGTTGCCATGTATCTGCGCCGCTGGTTGCAGGAAACGCCTATTTTTATGGAAATGCAGGCACAGAAAAAGCTGGCGGAAGAGCTGCCGCTGAAATCTGTTGTCTTAAATCATAAACGTGCGGTTGTGGTTTCCATGCTGCTGACCTGGCTACTGTCTGCGTGCATCGTCGTGGTTATTCTGATGGCACCGACTTACCTGCAAAAAGTCCATGGGATTCCTGCCGCGCTGGCGTTGCAGGCGAACTGTTTGGCAACGATTGCATTGATGGTGGGCTGCGTCGGTGCGGGGCTGCTGGTCGACCGCTTTGGTGCCAGCAAGCTGTTCATGGTGGGGAGCCTGTCGCTGGCCGCCTGTAGCTGGTTCTTTTACAGCTCGGCAGCAAGCAGTACGACGCTGCTCTTTGTCAGCTATGCGATTGTGGGGCTCAGCGTTGGCGTGGTGGGCGGCGTGCCGTATGTCATGGTGCGGGCGTTTCCGGCTGCGGTGCGGTTCTCGGGGATTTCTTTTTCTTACAACGTTTCCTATGCCATTTTCGGTGGCCTGACGCCCGTCTTTGTCACGCTGATTATGAAAGCAACGCCGCTGGCACCGGCATTCTATGTTCTGACGCTAGCTGCGGTAGGGCTGCTGCTGGGGATTTATTTGCAGCGCGATCTGGATGCCGATTCGCATGCTTTGGCCGATAGCGATGCGCACGATCGGTCGCCTGTTGAGGTTTAAGCGTACTTTATCGTTATCGAAAACATAGCGTTATCAAGAACGCGTCATCAAAAACAAACGGGCCCTGTCAGGTTGACAGGGCCCGTTTGCATTTAGCGCGGCGACTGCTTACAGGTGCGCTTATCGCATCGGTACTGGGATGGCGTCAGAACTTAGTGAGACGCGCCACATGAACCAATTGGCAGGACGCTGCGGCCAAACTTCTCGTTCAGCACTTCAGCCATGGCCAGATAAATCGCGCTCGCGCCACAGATGATGCCTTCGTAACCCGCGAAGGTCAGCAGGGCGTGGTTGCCGGTAAAGTTACCTACGGCCAGCAGAGCAAACAGTACGGTCAGGCTACCGAAGACAAATTGCAGTGCACGGTTGGTACCGAATGTACCGAAGAACATAAACAGTGTGAAGATGCCCCACAGGCCAAGGAACACGCCAAGGAACTGAGCGTCGCTGGCTTCCGCCAGACCCATTTTCGGCAGCACGAGAATGGCAACCAGCGTCAGCCAGAATGCGCCATAAGACGTGAATGCGGTCACGCCAAATGTATTGCCTTTTTTATATTCCAGCAGACCGGCCAGAATCTGGGCGATGCCGCCGTAGAAAATACCCATGCTGAGAATGATGGAAGAAAGTGGGAAAAAGCCTGCGTTGTGCAGGTTCAACAGAATAGTGGTCATCCCGAAGCCCATCAGTCCTAATGGACCAGGATTTGCCAACGTGTTCGTGCTCATAAATCCTCTGCAATAACAGATTATTAATAGTCCCTTCGCGTCGGGCGCGGCATTAAGGTTAGCGAATGCGCCAATCACGTTGGGATAGGTGTCGTTTAGGTGTTATTGCCCGCCATTATGTAGGGAAATGTCCCCATTTTTGCAGCGAGCGCGGCATCATATCGGGCGTTGGGAACGGACACAACATGGGGAAGGCAGAATAGTTTGATCGTACGAGGGATAAAGGTCATTTTTTTTCATCTTCCCCCCTTGATGATAGAAATGTTGGCCCCATCTTATTTCCAACCGAAACAGTTTGACCTGCCGCGAAGGCGTGTGTCGGGCCGTTACATCGGTGGTTAGCATGAAAATGAAACGTGTGCTGCTGATGAAAAACGAGGGTGTGTCGTTGGAAAACGAGAAATCTTGTTGAAAAATGACATTTCGCCCGCACAGTAGGTTTAACCACCACACCGAATATGACTTTTTAGTGGAGATGTTTAGATGGGTAAGATTATTGGTATCGACCTGGGTACAACCAACTCTTGTGTCGCGATTATTGACGGTACTCAGGTAAAAGTACTGGAAAATAGCGAAGGCGATCGCACCACGCCTTCAATCATTGCTTATACGCAAGATGGTGAAACTCTGGTTGGCCAACCGGCTAAACGTCAGGCAGTGACCAACCCTAAAAATACACTGTTTGCTATCAAGCGCCTGATTGGCCGTCGTTTCAAAGACGAAGAAGTTCAGCGCGATGCCAACATCATGCCGTACAAAATTATCGCGGCAGATAATGGCGATGCATGGCTGGAAGTGAAAGATCAGAAAATGGCTCCGCCGCAGATTTCAGCTGAAGTGCTGAAAAAAATGAAGAAAACGGCAGAAGACTATCTGGGTGAGACGATCACCGAAGCGGTTATCACCGTACCGGCTTACTTCAACGATGCGCAGCGTCAGGCGACTAAAGATGCCGGCCGTATCGCGGGTCTGGAAGTCAAACGTATCATCAACGAACCGACTGCGGCAGCGCTGGCTTACGGTCTGGATAAAGAAGTCGGCAACCGTACTATCGCGGTTTACGACCTGGGCGGCGGTACGTTCGATATTTCCATCATCGAAATCGACGAAGTTGATGGCGAAAAAACCTTTGAAGTGCTGGCGACCAACGGTGATACCCACCTGGGTGGTGAAGACTTCGATAGCCGCATGATCAACTATCTGGTTGACGAATTTAAGAAAGAGCAAGGTTTCGACCTGCGCAATGACCCGCTGGCGATGCAGCGTCTGAAAGAAGCGGCAGAAAAAGCCAAGATCGAGCTGTCTTCTGCTCAGCAGACCGACGTTAACCTGCCGTACATCACGGCGGATGCTACAGGTCCTAAGCACCTGAACATCAAAGTGACCCGTGCGAAACTGGAGTCACTGGTAGAAGAGCTGGTTAACCGTTCTCTGGAGCCGCTGAAAGTGGCGTTGAAGGATGCTGGCCTGTCCGTTTCTGAAATTCAGGACGTGATTCTGGTTGGTGGTCAGACGCGTATGCCTCTGGTACAGAAGAAAGTCGCTGACTTCTTCGGTAAAGAGCCGCGTAAAGACGTGAACCCAGACGAAGCCGTTGCTATCGGTGCTGCGGTTCAGGGCGGCGTTCTGTCTGGTGACGTGAAAGACGTTCTGCTGCTGGACGTAACCCCGTTGTCTCTGGGTATCGAAACCATGGGCGGCGTGATGACTGCGCTGATCGCTAAGAACACCACGATCCCGACGAAACACAGTCAGGTGTTCTCAACGGCGGAAGACAACCAGTCTGCGGTAACGATTCATGTTCTGCAGGGTGAGCGTAAGCGTGCGCATGATAACAAATCTCTGGGTCAGTTTAACCTGGATGGTATTCAGGCTGCACCGCGCGGTATGCCGCAGATCGAAGTGACTTTCGACATCGACGCCGACGGTATCCTGCACGTTTCTGCGAAAGACAAAAACAGCGGTCGCGAGCAGAAAATTACTATCAAAGCCTCTTCTGGTCTGAACGAAGAAGAAATCCAGAAAATGGTACGTGACGCGGAAGCGAACGCTGAAGCTGACCGTAAGTTTGAAGAGCTGGTTCAGGTACGCAACCAGGGCGACCACCTGCTGCACAGCACGCGTAAGCAGTTGGAAGAAGCAGGCGATAAACTGGCCGCTGACGATAAAGCTGCTATTGACGATGCACTGAAAGCGCTGGAAAGCGCGCTGAAAGGCGAAGACAAAGCAGAAATCGAAGCGAAAATGCAGGCGCTGGTTCAGGTTTCCGGCAAGCTGCTGGAAGCTTCTCAGCCACAGCAAGGCCATGAAGGTGCCGCTGATGATGCCTCTGCTCGTCGCGACGACGATGTCGTTGATGCTGAGTTTGAAGAAGTAAAAGATAAAAAGTAATCGCCCTTGAGCGGGCGCAGTAGCAGCCACAAGGCTATTGCTGGCAATCAGCACGGGCGTCGAGGAAACTCTGCGCCCGTGCACGCATGTTGAGGGCAGGAAAAGAAATGGCGAAGCAAGATTATTACGAAAGCCTGGGCGTTGCTAAAAGCGCGGATGAGCGCGAAATAAAGAAGGCCTACAAGCGTCTGGCGATGAAGTACCACCCCGATCGCAATCCGGGTGATAGCGAGGCAGAAGCCAAGTTCAAAGAGATCAAAGAAGCCTACGAGATCCTTACCGACTCGCAAAAACGCGCTGCCTACGACCAGTACGGTCATGCGGCGTTTGAGCAAGGTGGTATGGGCGGAGGCGGCGGTGGCTTTGGCGGCGGCGGTGCCGATTTTGGTGATATTTTTGGCGACGTGTTCGGGGACATTTTTGGCGGTGGCCGCCGTCAGCGCGCGAGCCGTGGATCCGATTTACGCTACAACATGGAGTTGACGCTGGAAGAGGCGGTACGTGGCGTCACCAAAGAGATCCGTATTCCCGCACTGGAAGAGTGTGACGTGTGCCACGGCAGCGGTGCGAAGCCGGGTAGCTCTCCGATCACCTGTCCAACCTGTCATGGTAATGGTCAGGTTCAGATGCGTCAGGGCTTCTTTACCGTACAGCAGGCGTGTCCACACTGTCATGGTCGCGGTAAGATCATTAAAGATCCGTGCGTCAAATGCCACGGTCATGGCCGCGTAGAGAAGAGCAAAACGCTGTCGGTGAAAATTCCTGCGGGCGTGGACACGGGCGACCGTATCCGTTTGTCCGGTGAAGGCGAAGCGGGCGAGCACGGCGCGCCGTCAGGGGATTTGTACGTTCAGGTGCAGGTTAAAGCGCACCCGATCTTCCAGCGTGAAGAAAATAACCTGTACTGCGAAGTGCCGATCAACTTTGCGATGGCAGCATTAGGCGGCGAGATTGAAGTTCCGACGCTGGATGGCCGCGTGAAGCTGAAAGTGCCTGCGGAAACGCAAACCGGCAAACTGTTCCGTATGCGTGGCAAAGGCGTGAAATCGGTACGTGGCGGTGCGCAGGGCGATCTGCTGTGCCGCGTGGTTGTGGAAACGCCAGTTAACCTGAACGAGCGTCAGAGACAGCTACTGCAAGAACTCGATGAGAGTTTCGGCGGCCCGTCTGGTGAAAGAAACAGCCCGCGTTCGAAAAGCTTTTTCGATGGCGTGAAGAAATTCTTCGACGATTTGACACGCTAATGGCTTATCGTTAACGCGTAATCAAAAGACCGGTGGGGTAAACCCGCCGGTTTTTTTATGACTTCCTCTAAAATGCCCCTCACTTAATAGATCGATTTTTACGATGTTTATGCCAGTTTTAATCTGCTTTTAACGAGTAGTCAGATTGCGTAGTCTTGCTGGCAAGAAAGCGGACGTACGGTATTTATGTTCGTGTCTGATGGGAGATTACGTCAATGATAACAATGATTCGCCGCTTTATTCAGTTGGATGCGGCGGCTGGTGTGATGTTAATGATGGCGACGCTGCTGGCGCTCACGTTTGCCAATTGGTCTGTTACTGCCGCTGGCTATCAACAGTTCCTGATGATGCCGGTGGAAATGCGATTTGGCGCGCTGGAAATCAATAAGAACCTATTGCTGTGGATTAACGATGGCCTGATGGCGATTTTCTTCCTGCTGATTGGTTTGGAAGTGAAGCGCGAATTAGTCGAAGGTTCGTTAGCCAGCCGTCAACAGGCAATGTTGCCACTGGCGGCGGCGGTAGGCGGAATGATTTTTCCCGCCTTGCTGTTTCTGCTTTTCAACGCAAAGGATGAGGTCACACGCGCTGGCTGGGCGATTCCCGCTGCGACGGATATTGCGTTCGCCATTGGCGTGCTGACGCTATTGGGCAAGCGCGTGCCCGCAGGATTAAAAGTCTTCCTGCTGGCGTTGGCGATCATTGACGATCTGGGAGCGATCCTGATCATTGCCCTGTTTTATACGCAGCAGATCTTCTGGCCTGCGCTGGGCGGCGCGGTGTTGGCGGTTGCCGCGCTGGCCTATTTGAACAGGCAACAGGTCAGGAAAACATCCGCCTATTTACTGGTGGGGATGGTCCTGTGGGTCTGTATCCTGAAATGTGGCGTTCATGCGACGCTGGCTGGGGTGATCGTCGGATTCTTTATTCCCTTGCGTACGTCCGACGGAGAAACGTCTCCGGCAACCACGCTGGAACACGGTTTACAAACGTGGGTCGCGTTTCTGATTATCCCGCTGTTTGCCTTCGCTAACGCAGGCATTGTGTTACAGGGAATTGTGCTGGAAAAACTGTTCTCCCCTTTGAGTCTGGGTATCGCCGCCGGGCTGCTGATTGGTAAACCGCTGGGTATTACCTTGCTCAGTTGGCTAACCATACGACTGGGCTACGCTCGTCTACCTGCTGGCGTTGGATTTAGCCAGATTGTGGCGGTGTCCGTGCTGTGTGGTATCGGTTTTACCATGTCGATATTCATTACGCTGCTGGCCTTTTCCGGTGGCGATGCGGAATTGATTACCTATGCCAAGCTGGGAATCTTGCTGGCATCGGGGCTGGCGGCGCTGCTCGGCTATCTGGCACTGCGCGGGGTGTTGCCTACGCTGGACAAGGCGGTGCAGCCGTGTAAGGGTTGATGCTATGCCGGAGGCGCGAAGAGGGGGCGGGTGTGTCTCATTTGAATTTTAATCATCTCTATTATTTCTGGCAGGTTTATAAGTCTGGCTCCGTTGCCGGTGCGGCAGAGACGCTGTTCTTAACGCCGCAGACTATTACCGGGCAGATCAAATGCCTGGAAGAGCGTCTGCAAGGCAAGCTCTTCAAGCGCAAGGGACGGGGGTTGGAACCGACAGAGCTGGGGCAGCTTGTTTTTCGCTATGCGGATAGCATGTTCCAGCTCAGCCAAGAAATGTTGGATATTGTGAACTACCGCAAAGAATCGAACCTGCTATTCGATGTCGGTGTGGCAGACGCATTGTCCAAACGGCTGGTGAGCAGGGTGCTGGAAACGGTCGTGACGGAACAGGAGCATATCCATTTGCGCTGTTTTGAGTCGACGCACGAAATGCTGCTGGAGCAGTTGAGTCAGCATAAGCTGGATATGATTTTGTCGGACTGTCCGGTGGATTCAACGCAGCAGGAAGGGCTATTTTCAATCAAGCTGGGCGAGTGTGGCGTAAGCTTTTACTGTAAACGTCCTCAGCCCGAAGATGCTTTCCCTGCCTGCCTTGAACAACGTAAATTACTGATTCCAGGACGGCGAACCATGCTGGGACGGAAACTGCTGAACTGGTTTACTGCGCAGAATATTCAGGTAAACATTTTGGGTGAATTTGATGATGCAGCGTTGATGACTGCCTTCGGCATTAATAATGAGGCGATTTTCGTTGCGCCATCGCTGTATGCCAATGAGATTTACCAGCAGGGCGACATCGTCGAGATCGGCAGGATCGAGAACATTCAGGACGAGTATTATGCGATTTTTGCGGCCAGAATGATCCAGCATCCGGCGGTGCAGCGCGTGTGTAACGCGGATTTTTCGGCGCTCTTCAGTGATACTACGGATGCAAAAAAACCGGCCTGAGCCGGTTTTTTCTTAGCAACAACACGCAGGTGCGTGATTATTGCATGGCGTTGATGCGCGCAACCAGATTGGATTTATGACGTGCAGCTTTGTTCTTGTGGATCAGGCCTTTACCAGCCTGGCGATCCACGATCGGTTGCATGTCATTAAACGCTTTCTGTGCCGCTTCTTTATCGCCAGTCGCGATCGCCGCGTATACTTTCTTGATGAAAGTACGCATCATAGAGCGACGGCTTGCGTTATGCTTACGGCGCTTCTCAGATTGTACGGCGCGTTTCTTAGCTGATTTGATATTAGCCAAGGTCCAACTCCCAAATATATTCAATCGAGGACAATTCAAAGGCCGTGGAATATGCTCGTTTAGCCTTCGTTTGTCAATGGATTTGTGCAAATAAGCGTCGTTTGTACGTCGACACTTGTTACGTTGTGATGGCGCAGGATTTTAGCAGCTTCACGCGGTGGAATACAGCCTTTCGCATCATAAATTCATCCTGAATTCGATAAAACCCTGTCTGTCATCGGTAAAGTCGGATTGTACAGGGCATCCGCTATCTGGATATTCTGCGTCTGGGCGTCATCCATCGATGATTCCGCTAAAAAACGTGCAAATACCGGCACGATTTACAGGGTGGCTGCAAAAGGCGCGAATCGCGGGTTAACCTTACTCGCTGTACAAGGTATAATCCGCCGATTTCCATAATATTAACCCTTTGTTCTGGGCCAGCCATGCAGCTAATTCGCGGTATACACAATCTTCGAGCACACCATTACGGCTGTGTGCTCACTATTGGTAATTTTGACGGCGTGCACCTCGGACACCAAATGCTGCTTGAACGACTGAAGCAGGAAGGACGCGCTCGTGGGCTGCCGGTGATGGTGATGATTTTTGAACCACAGCCGCTGGAACTCTTCGCTGCGGAAAAAGCGCCTGCCCGTTTGACGCGTCTGCGTGACAAGGTGAAATATCTGGCGCAGGCTGGCGTGGACTATCTGCTGTGCGTCAGATTCGATGCGCGTTTTGCCGCCAATGATGCCGAGACGTTCGTTTCTTCTCTGCTGGTGAAGAAATTGGGCGTGAAGTTTCTGGTTGTGGGGGATGACTTCCGCTTCGGGGCTGGTCGTCAGGGAGATTTCCTGTTATTACAGAAGGCTGGACGTGAGTCGGGATTTGATGTCATCAGCACCGATTCGTTCTGTAATGGTGGTAAACGGGTTAGCAGCACTGCCGTGCGGGAAGCGCTCAGTCGTGATGAGCTTGAGCTGGCGGAAAGCCTGCTGGGCCATCCTTACAGCATTTCCGGACGTGTGGAGCATGGCAAAGAATTGGGGCGAACCATCGGGTTCCCTACCGCCAATCTGCCGCTGAAACGTCAGGTTTCCCCTGTCAGCGGCGTGTATGCCGTCAGCGTTTATGGGCTGGGGCAAGAACCGCTGCCGGGCGTCGCCAATATTGGCACGCGTCCGACCGTAAACGGTGACAAACGCCAGCAGCTTGAAGTGCATTTGCTGGACGTGGCGATGAACCTCTATGGTCGTCATATTGAAGTCGTACTGCGTAAAAAGATCCGTAATGAACAGCGTTTTGCTTCGCTCGATGCGTTAAAACAGCAAATCGCCGATGATGTGGTGACAGCCCGGACGTTCTTCGGGTTAAAGACACCGGTTTAATTTTTCTAGCCGAAACGAAATCGAGAATCTAATGAGTGACTATAAGACTACCCTGAACTTGCCGGAAACAGGGTTCCCGATGCGTGGCGATCTGGCCAAGCGCGAACCTGACATGCTGAAACGTTGGTATGAACAGGATCTGTACGGGATTATTCGCAATGCGAAGAAGGGAAAGAAGACCTTCATTCTGCACGATGGCCCTCCATACGCGAACGGCAGTATTCACATTGGTCACTCAGTTAACAAGATTCTGAAAGATATTATCGTTAAATCGAAAGGCCTGTCTGGCTACGATTCTCCTTATGTGCCGGGCTGGGACTGCCACGGTCTGCCGATTGAACTGAAAGTAGAACAGCTGATCGGTAAGCCGGGTGAGAAAGTCAGCGCGGCAGAATTCCGTGCAGAATGCCGTAAATATGCGGCAGAGCAGGTTGCCGGACAGAAAGCTGACTTTATTCGTCTCGGCGTGCTGGGCGACTGGGATCGCCCCTATCTGACGATGGATTTCAAAACCGAAGCGAACATCATTCGTGCGCTGGGTCGCATCATTGAAAACGGCCACCTGCATAAGGGTGCGAAGCCAGTTCACTGGTGTGCGGACTGTGGTTCCGCGCTGGCGGAAGCGGAAGTCGAATATTACGACAAAACCTCTCCATCCATTGATGTGGCGTTCAACGCCAGCGATGTCGCGGCGGTATTAGCTAAATTTGGCGTGAGTAGCGTAGACGGCCCTGTTTCGCTGGTGATCTGGACGACGACGCCGTGGACGCTGCCGGCAAACCGTGCGATTTCACTGAATGCGGAATTCGATTATCAACTGGTGCAAATTGACGGTCAGGCGTTGATTCTGGCGGCCGATCTGGTTGAAAGCGTGATGAAGCGCGCAGGTGTGACCCAGTGGATCGTTCTGGGCGACTGTAAAGGCGCCGATCTTGAGCTGCTGCGTTTCAAACACCCGTTCCTGAGCTTCGACGTACCGGCTATTCTGGGCGAGCACGTGACGCTGGATGCGGGTACCGGTGCGGTGCATACCGCCGGTGGTCACGGCCCTGACGACTATGTGATTAGCCAAAAATACAATCTGGAAATCGCTAACCCGGTTGGGCCGAATGGCTGCTACCTGAGCGGCACCTATCCTGAACTGGACGGCAAATTCGTTTTCAAAGCCAACGATCTGATCGTTGAAATCCTGCGTGAAAAAGGCATGTTGCTGCACGTAGAGAAATTACAACACAGCTACCCGTGCTGCTGGCGTCATAAGTCGCCGATCATTTTCCGTGCCACGCCACAATGGTTTGTCAGCATGGATCAGAAAGGCCTGCGTAAGCAGTCGCTGTCTGAAATCAAAGGCGTGCAGTGGATCCCGGATTGGGGTCAGGCGCGTATCGAAGCGATGGTCGCCAACCGTCCTGACTGGTGTATCTCCCGTCAGCGTACCTGGGGCGTGCCGATGTCGCTGTTCGTTCATAAAGAGACGGAAGAGCTGCATCCGCTCACCGCTGAGCTGATTGAAGCGGTGGCGAAACGTGTTGAAGCCGACGGCATTCAGGCATGGTGGGATCTCGATCCGGCCGATGTACTAGGCGCAGACGCTGACAACTACGTCAAAGTGCCGGACACGCTGGATGTGTGGTTCGATTCTGGATCGACGCACGCGTCTGTCGTGGATGTACGCCCTGAATTCGGCGGCCACGCGGCGGATATGTATCTGGAAGGGTCTGACCAACATCGCGGCTGGTTCATGTCTTCCCTGATGATCTCTACGGCGATCAAAGGCAAAGCCCCTTACCGGCAGGTACTGACTCACGGTTTTACCGTGGATGGTCAGGGCCGCAAAATGTCCAAGTCGATCGGGAATACCGTGAGTCCGCAGGACGTGATGAATAAGCTGGGTGCTGATATTCTGCGTCTGTGGATCGGTTCAACAGATTACTCCGGTGAAATCGCCGTATCTGATGAGATCCTGAAGCGTTCTGCCGATGCCTATCGCCGTATCCGTAACACCGCGCGTTTCCTGCTGGCGAACCTGAATGGGTTCGATCCACAGCAACATATGGTGAAACCAGAAGATATGGTCGTGCTGGATCGCTGGGCGGTCGGCTGTGCGAAAGCGGCGCAGGAAGAGATCCTCGAAGCGTATGAAAGCTATGATTTCCATCGTGTCGTACAACGCCTGATGCAGTTCTGCTCGATCGAAATGGGTTCATTCTATCTGGACATCATTAAAGATCGTCAGTACACGGCCAAAGGCGATAGCGTTGCGCGCCGTAGCTGCCAGACCGCGCTGTACCATATCTCTGAAGCACTGGTTCGCTGGATGGCGCCGATTATGTCCTTCACTGCGGATGAGATCTGGAACTACCTGCCGGGCGAGCGTGCACAGTACGTCTTTACCGAAGAGTGGTATGACGGTCTGTTCTCGCTGGATAGCGCAGAAACCATGAACGATTCGTTCTGGGCGGATGTCCTGAAAGTGCGTAGCGAAGTGAACAAAGTCATTGAGCAGGCGCGTAATGACAAGCGCATCGGCGGATCGCTGGAAGCCTCCGTTACGCTGTATGCCGATGCCAATCTGGCGGGCAAGCTGAACCAGCTGCGTCAGGAACTGCACTTCGCGCTGTTGACGTCAAAAGCGCTGGTAGAACGTTATGAAAATGCGCCGGATAGCGCGCAGGCAACGGAACTCACCGGACTGAAAATTGCCTTAAGTGAGGCAGAAGGGCACAAGTGTCCACGCTGCTGGCATTACGAGACGGATATCGGTAGCAATGCCGATCATCCTGAAGTGTGTGGTCGCTGTGCGACTAACGTGGGCGGTAACGGCGAAGAGCGTAAATTTGTCTGATGAATAAAATCTGTTCGAGTGGACTGCGCTGGCTCTGGCTGGCGGTGCTGGTTTTAGTTATCGATCTTGGCAGCAAGCAGTGGATCCTTGCCCACTTTGCGCTGGGGGATACGGTGCCAGTGATGCCTTCTCTGAATCTGCATTACGCCCGTAACTACGGCGCAGCATTCAGCTTCCTGGCGGATAAAGGCGGCTGGCAACGCTGGTTCTTTGCTGGTATCGCGATTGCTATCGTGGTTGCGCTGCTGGTGATGATGTACCGTGGCAGCGTCAAACACAGGCTGAATAACATTGCGTATTCGCTGATTATCGGCGGTGCGCTGGGCAATCTGTTTGACCGGACGTGGCATGGGTTTGTCGTCGATTTCATCGATTTCTATGTCGGTGACTGGCACTTTGCCACGTTTAACCTGGCCGATACCGCCATTTGTATTGGTGCGGCGCTCATCGTACTGGAAGGGTTTTTCAGTACGCATGATGATACTGATACCGTTAAGCAAAAGGGTCACTGATGTCCGAGACTGTGCAGCACAACAGCGCGCTGCTGGTGCATTTTATTCTCACGCTGGAGGATGGCTCCACGGCCGAGTCTACGCGTGAGCGCGGCAAGCCAGCGCTGTTCCGCCTTGGCGATAGCAGCCTATCTGACGCGCTGGAACAAAATCTGTTGGGATTGAAACGTGGTGATAAACGCAAGTTTACGCTGCCGCCGGAGTCGGCCTTTGGGCCGACCAATCCGAACCTAATCCAGTTCTTCTTGCGTCGTGATTTCGCTCAGACCGGCGTGCCGGATGTTGGCACCATCATGCTGTTCAGCGGCGTTGCCGGGAATGATATGCCGGGGATTATCCGCGATGTGACCGAGGAATCGGTTACCGTGGATTTCAATCATCCTCTGTCCGGTCAGGCGATTACCTTCGATCTTGAAGTGCTGGATATCGATCCCGTACAACAGGAGGTGTCCCATGCAGATCCTGCTGGCTAATCCACGCGGCTTTTGTGCCGGTGTCGATCGTGCTATCAGCATTGTGGAGCGTGCGCTGGAGCTATTTGGTACGCCGATCTACGTCCGTCATGAAGTGGTACATAACCGCTATGTGGTTAACGGGTTACGCGAACGTGGTGCCATTTTTATTGAGCAGATTGAAGACGTGCCGGACGGCGCGATTCTGATTTTCTCGGCACATGGCGTTTCGCAAGCGGTACGCAATGAAGCAAAAAGCCGTGACCTGACGGTATTCGATGCGACCTGCCCGCTGGTAACCAAAGTGCATATGGAAGTGGCCAGAGCCAGTAAGAAAGGCGTAGAAGCGATTCTTATCGGGCATGCCGGACACCCTGAAGTTGAAGGGACGATGGGGCAGTACAGCAATGCGGATGGTGGCATGTATCTGGTGGAATCCCCCGAGGATGTCTGGCAGTTACAGGTAAAAGATGAAAGCAACCTGTGCTTTATGACGCAAACCACGCTTTCTGTTGATGATACCTATGCGGTGATTGATGCGTTGCGTGAGCGTTTCCCGCAGATCGTCGGCCCGCGTAAAGATGATATCTGTTATGCCACGACCAATCGTCAGGAAGCCGTTCGCCATTTGTCAGATAAGGCGGATGTCGTGTTTGTTGTGGGCTCTAAAAATTCCTCAAACTCCAACCGTCTTGCTGAATTGGCACAGAGAGCGGGGAAAGCGGCTTATCTGATTGATTCAGCTGAAGATATCCAGGAGTCATGGGTAGAGGGCGCTGCGCATGTTGGGGTAACCGCAGGCGCATCCGCACCGGATATCCTGGTACAACAGGTGATTCAACGCCTGAAAGCATTAGGCGGCAAGGTTGCCGTTGAAATGCAGGGGCGCGAAGAAAATATCGTCTTTGAAGTGCCGAAAGAGCTGCGTGTTGAAGTCAAACAGGTCGATTAGCGCTGTTTCTGCGATAGGGCTTCGGCTCTATCGCTGTTATTCCCCTCCGTTTTCTCCCCCTGTATTCCCTCATGAAAATGTTAATGCATAAAAATGAATTTTTATGCGTTATGCCATATGGTTTATTTTTGACCTTCCCTGCATGTCTTCAAACGCTTCACGGTTTTTCATCGCTTCCAGACGCGATTCTGCCGCCTGTGATGAGACAGTTTTGCTGATTTTCTGCGGCTTCAAACAGTATTTTCTAATCTGGTGGTAAATCCGCTGGCGATAGTGCGCAGTGCCCGTTAACCTGATGTTATTTTTATGTCGTCAGGATCAAAAAGAGAGAGACATTATGAAGGATTCATCCATCCGTATTGCTGTTGTAGGCGCGGGCGGCCGTATGGGACGCCAACTGATTCAGGCCATCGAGCAAATGGACGGCGTGGTATTGGGCGCGGCGCTGGAACGTTCTGGTTCGTCTCTGATAGGCAGCGATGCCGGTGAACTCGCCGGGTTGGGTAAAAGCGGTATTACCGTGAATGAAAGCCTGGATGCCGTGCAGAATGATTTCGATATCTTGATCGACTTCACGCGCCCGGAAGGCACCTTAGCGCATCTGGCATTTTGCCATCAGCACCGTAAGGGCATGATTATTGGGACAACGGGCTTTGATGACGCAGGAAAGGCGGCGATTAAGCAGGCCGCACAAGATATCGGGATTGTGTTTGCAGCGAACTTCAGCGTCGGCGTTAATGTCATGCTGAAGCTGCTGGAAAAAGCGGCCAAGGTCATGGGCGACTATACTGATATTGAAATCATCGAAGCACACCATCGCCACAAAGTGGATGCGCCGTCTGGCACCGCGCTGGCGATGGGCGAAGCGATTGCCGATGCGCTGGGACGCGATCTGAAGTCTTGTGCCGTGTATGCGCGTGAAGGTCATACCGGTGAGCGCGATCCGAAAAGCATTGGTTTTGCGACCGTGCGGGCGGGTGACATTGTTGGTGAACATACGGCGATGTTTGCGGATATTGGCGAGCGCGTTGAGATTACCCACAAGGCATCCAGCCGCATGACGTTTGCCAATGGTGCGGTAAGGGCTGCAATCTGGATTCGTTCGAAAGAAAACGGTCTTTTTGATATGAAAGATGTGCTTTCTCTGGATGATTTATAGTTTTTAATTTTTTATAAAAAATCATATGTTACTGATAAAGGTGATTATTTTTACTATCACCTTTATTTTTAAGCTTTTAGTTTGAATTTTTTATTATCACTTGTTTTTATCTGTTTTTTATTCGATTTTTTAGCGGCGATACTTCCCCTTTACTCCTGAAATGCCCTTTGCTGGCGATTTGTTATCCTTATTTTAACGATGTTGCCTCGCAACCGTTTACTTACCTAAGTTGATGTGGTTTTTTACGTCAGTGGATGGCTATTTATTTCGGAAAGCATAAAAATAAGAGAAAAAAAGCGGTTTGGGTAGACAATCAGGAAGACCATCATTAAAATGCGCCCAATTTGCCAAAAATTGGCCTTACAGGTAGTTTTTGCATTGATTTAGTGGCTCGAATCTGAATTAATATGCAAATAACGTGATTTTTTATTCCTTGGAGGGTGTTTTGATTAAGTCAGCGCTATTGGTTCTGGAAGACGGAACCCAATTCCACGGTCGGGCCATTGGGGCAGAAGGGTCGGCAGTGGGGGAAGTGGTCTTCAATACGTCGATGACCGGTTATCAAGAAATCCTTACTGATCCTTCCTATTCCCGCCAGATTGTCACTCTCACTTATCCCCATATCGGTAATGTCGGCGCCAATGCCAACGATGAAGAATCCCCCTCTGTACAGGCTCAAGGTCTGGTTATTCGCGATTTACCTCTGATTGCCAGCAACTACCGTAGTGAAGAAAGCCTGTCTGAATACCTCAAACGCAACAACATCGTCGCCATTGCTGATATCGATACCCGTAAACTGACCCGTCTGCTGCGTGAAAAAGGCGCGCAGAATGGCTGCATCATCGCGGGCGATGCGCCGGATGCCGCTGTTGCGCTGGAGAAAGCGAAAGCGTTCCCAGGGCTGAAGGGAATGGACTTGGCAAAAGAAGTGACGACGGCAGAAAGCTACAGCTGGTTACAGGGAAGCTGGACGCTGGAAGGCGAATTGCCTGCGGCGAAAAACGAAAGCGAACTGCCTTACCACGTTGTGGCTTATGACTACGGTGTGAAACGCAACATTTTGCGTATGCTGGTGGATCGCGGCTGCCGCCTGACGGTCGTTCCGGCGCAGACACCTGCCGAAGATGTGCTGAAACTGAATCCAGACGGCATTTTCCTTTCTAACGGCCCGGGCGACCCAGAGCCGTGTGACTACGCGATTCGCGCGATTAAAACCTTCCTGGAAACGGATATTCCGGTATTCGGTATCTGCCTGGGTCACCAACTGCTGGCGCTGGCGAGCGGTGCGAAGACCATCAAAATGAAGCTGGGTCACCACGGCGGTAACCATCCGGTAAAAGATCTGGATAACAACTGCGTGATGATCACCGCACAGAACCACGGCTTTGCGGTTGATGAAGATAATCTGCCTGACACGCTGCGCGTTACGCATAAATCCCTGTTTGACCACACGGTCCAAGGGATTCACCGCACGGATAAGCCAGCGTTCAGCTTCCAGGGGCACCCAGAAGCGAGCCCAGGCCCGCATGATGCTGCGCCACTGTTCGACCACTTTATTGACTTGATTCAGACTTACCGTTCTTCAGCTAAATAATCAGGAGCGAGAAAATGCCAAAACGTACAGATATTAAAAGCATCCTGATTCTGGGCGCAGGCCCGATTGTTATCGGCCAGGCGTGTGAGTTTGACTACTCGGGTGCACAAGCCTGTAAAGCACTGCGCGAAGAGGGCTACCGCGTTATTCTGGTGAACTCTAACCCGGCAACCATCATGACCGACCCGGAAATGGCCGATGCGACCTACATCGAGCCGATTCACTGGGAAGTGGTGCGTAAAATCATTGAAAAAGAGCGTCCAGACGCGGTGCTGCCAACGATGGGCGGCCAGACCGCGCTGAACTGCGCGCTGGAGCTGGAACGTCAGGGCGTGCTGGCGGAGTTCGGCGTCACCATGATTGGTGCAACGGCGGATGCGATTGATAAAGCAGAAGATCGTCGTCGTTTTGACGTCGCGATGAAGAAGATCGGTCTGGACACGGCGCGTTCTGGTATCGCACACACGATGGAAGAAGCACTGGCTGTGGCGGCTGACGTTGGCTTCCCGTGCATCATCCGTCCTTCCTTCACCATGGGCGGCACCGGCGGCGGTATCGCTTACAACCGCGAAGAGTTTGAAGAGATCTGCGAACGCGGTCTGGATCTTTCACCAACCAAAGAGCTGCTGATTGATGAATCGCTGATCGGTTGGAAAGAGTATGAGATGGAAGTGGTGCGTGATAAGAACGACAACTGCATCATCGTCTGCTCCATCGAAAACTTCGATGCTATGGGGATCCACACGGGTGACTCCATCACCGTCGCACCGGCACAAACGCTGACCGATAAAGAATATCAAATCATGCGTAACGCCTCGATGGCGGTACTGCGTGAAATCGGTGTAGAAACTGGCGGTTCCAACGTTCAGTTCTCGGTGAACCCGAAAACTGGCCGTCTGATCGTGATTGAAATGAACCCGCGCGTATCGCGTTCTTCCGCGCTGGCGTCTAAAGCTACGGGTTTCCCGATTGCGAAAATCGCGGCCAAACTGGCGGTGGGTTACACGCTTGATGAACTGATGAATGACATTACTGGTGGCCGTACGCCAGCGTCCTTCGAGCCAGCCATTGACTACGTTGTTACCAAGATTCCACGTTTCAACTTCGAAAAATTCGCGGGTGCCAATGACCGTCTGACCACGCAGATGAAATCTGTGGGTGAAGTGATGGCGATTGGTCGCACACAGCAGGAATCTCTGCAGAAAGCGCTGCGCGGGCTGGAAGTCGGCGCAACGGGCTTCGATCCGAAAGTGGATTTAGATGACCCTGAAGCGCTGACCAAAATTCGCCGCGAGCTGAAAGATGCCGGCGCAGAGCGTATCTGGTACATCGCCGATGCCTTCCGCGCAGGGATGTCTGTCGATGGCGTGTTTAACCTGACCAACGTTGACCGCTGGTTCCTGGTGCAGATTGAAGAGCTGGTGCGTCTGGAAGAGCAGGTCGCAGAGAAAGGTGCAACCGCATTGGATGCCGAATTCCTGCGTACGCTGAAGCGTAAAGGCTTTGCTGATGCGCGTCTGGCTAAACTGGCTGGCGTGGCGGAAAGCGAAATTCGCAAACTGCGCGATAAATTTAACCTGCATCCGGTATATAAGCGCGTCGACACCTGTGCGGCAGAATTCGCCACCGATACTGCTTACATGTACTCCACGTATGAAGAAGAGTGTGAAGCCAACCCGACTCAGGATCGTGACAAAATCATCGTGCTGGGTGGCGGGCCTAACCGTATCGGTCAGGGGATCGAATTTGACTACTGCTGCGTCCACGCTTCGCTGGCGCTGCGTGAAGATGGCTATGAAACCATCATGGTCAACTGCAACCCGGAAACCGTTTCAACAGACTACGATACCTCTGACCGTCTGTACTTCGAGCCGGTAACGTTTGAAGACGTGCTGGAAATTGTCCGTATCGAGAAGCCAAAAGGCGTGATCGTGCAGTACGGTGGCCAGACGCCGCTGAAACTGGCGCGTGCGCTGGAAGCGGCAGGTGTGCCGGTTATCGGTACCAGCCCCGATGCGATTGACCGTGCAGAAGACCGCGAGCGGTTCCAACAGGCTGTTAATCGTCTGGGGCTGAAGCAGCCTGCTAACGCCACGGTAGCGACGATTGAACAGGCGGTAGAAAAAGCGCGTGGCATTGGCTACCCGCTGGTTGTGCGTCCTTCTTATGTTCTGGGCGGCCGCGCGATGGAAATCGTGTATGACGAAATTGACCTGCGTCGCTACTTCCAGACCGCCGTTAGCGTGTCCAACGATGCGCCTGTTCTGTTAGACCGTTTCCTTGACGATGCCATCGAAGTCGATGTCGATGCGATCTGTGACGGCGAACGCGTGCTGATTGGCGGCATCATGGAGCACATCGAGCAGGCAGGGGTTCACTCCGGTGACTCGGCATGTTCACTGCCAGCCTACACGCTGAGCAAAGAGATTCAGGACGTGATGCGTCAGCAGGTTGAAAAACTGGCGTTTGAACTCTGCGTTCGCGGCCTGATGAACGTGCAGTTCGCGGTGAAGGATAACGAAGTTTATCTGATTGAAGTGAACCCACGTGCCGCGCGTACCGTACCGTTTGTCTCGAAAGCGACGGGTGTTCCGTTGGCGAAAGTCGCGGCACGCGTGATGGCAGGCAAAACGCTGGCTGAGCAGGGCGTCACGAAAGAAATTATCCCGCCGTACTACTCGGTGAAAGAAGTGGTGCTGCCGTTCAACAAATTCCCTGGCGTTGACCCGATTCTGGGGCCAGAAATGCGTTCGACCGGTGAAGTGATGGGCGTTGGCCGCACGTTTGCTGAAGCGTTTGCCAAGGCGATGCTGGGTAGTAGCTCGCACATGAAGAAAACCGGACGTGCGCTGCTGTCGGTACGTGAAGGCGATAAGGCTCGCGTGGTGGATCTGGCGGCCAAGCTGCTGAAGCACGGTTTTGAACTCGATGCGACGCACGGCACGGCAATTGAACTGGGTGAAGCAGGCATTAATCCACGTCTGGTGAACAAGGTGCATGAAGGTCGTCCGCACATTCAGGACCGCATCAAGAACGGCGAGTACACCTACATCGTCAACACCACCGCAGGGCGTCAGGCGATTGAAGATTCCAAGCTGATTCGCCGTAGCGCGCTGCAATACAAGGTGCATTACGACACGACGCTGAACGGTGGTTTCGCCACGGCAATGTCGTTGACGGCCGATCCGACGGAGAAGGTGACTTCCGTGCAGGAAATGCATGCGATGATTAAAGGCTGATTGACCGACCTCGATAGGCAGTAAGCCGATAAGAAAAAGCCAGCGTTGGCAACAGCGCTGGCTTTTTTGTATTTTTGTGTAGCCTGAAATCCTCTGCCACTCGGTTTTGAGGCAGGTATTGAGTAAGTTTCCTATGCCTGAAATCAGGGTGAGATGATGTCCAGAACGCAGCGTTTGCTTGAGCTTTTACAGATATTACGCCATCACCGCTTTCCCGTAACAGGAGCGTATTTGGCGGAAAAGTTAAGTGTGAGCCAGAGAACGGTCTATCGTGATATTGCCACGCTACAGTTGCAGGGAGCGCATATTGAGGGTGAGGCGGGATTAGGTTATATCCTGCGCCCAGGGTTCATTCTGCCCCCTCTGATGTTTTCAGAAGAGGAAATTGAAGCATTAGTGTTGGGTTCGCGCTGGGTCGTCCGAAGAACCGATGAGCGTTTGGCGGGGGCAGCTCGTAATGCATTGATGAAGATTGCCGCGGTATTACCACCAGAGTTGCGTAACGCGCTTGATTCTTCAGGACTATTAGTGGGTAAAGCGGAATTTACTCCCGCTGTTGCTATCGACTTATCAGCCTTACGTTACGCTATTCGGGCAGAACGTCGTACGGAGATTGCTTATTGTGACCTGCAGGGTAATGAGTCTCTCCGAACTATCTGGCCGTTTGCATTGGGATTTTTCGATCAAACGCATGTGATTGCCGCCTGGTGCGAACGCCGTCAGCAGTTTCGTCACTTCAGGGCTGAACGCATCCGTAGTATGACGGTGTTGGAGCAGCGTTATCCTCGTCGTCGCCAGCAGTTATTAAAAGAATGGCATGAAAAAGAGGACATTCCTCAGCAGTAATGGCTACTGACAGAAATTGACATCAGTGCGTACTACGATGCATTCAGGCAAGCAGAAGCCTTCTGCTTATTACCCACCTGATTACAGGGAGTCTCTGATGAACGCACCAAATTTTATTATTTTATATGTGGAAGATGCCGTTACCAGCGAACGTTTCTATCGTGAACTGTTTGATTTTCAGCCTGTTGAGAAGTCGGAAAACTTTGCCATGTTTGCCTTTGACTCAGGGCTGTTATTGGGGTTGTGGTCTAAGCATGAGGTTAAACCGCTAACCCAACTGGCGGGCGGTGGTAGCGAATTAGCCATTCGTGTCGAGAGTGAGGTCGCACTGAACGCGATTTATGAAAACTGGAAGGCACGGGATATGACTATCGCTCAGGATATCACCCAGATGGATTTTGGCCTGACATTCGTAGCACTCGATCCCGATCACCATCGGTTACGTGTTTATTATGCCAGCTACTAAGCTAGCGTCAGGATAAGAACATAACCCCTTCGGTGAAAATCGAGGGGGTTTTTATCTCAATCCAGACGGCGACAGGCGAGCAAGCCTGGTGACAATCTCACCCCAGTGCCACCTTGATGCCCAATGCGATCAATACCGTTCCTAGCAGCTTATCCACCAGTTTTTGCACTTTAGCCAACCCACGCCGCACGGGTTCGCTTTGGAAAAGCACCACTAACAGCGGCCACCAGACGGCAGATAGCAGCAAGATAATCATGGCGTACCACAGCTTTTCACCGATGCCGGAGTGAATATTCAAAACCTGCGTGAACATCGCCAGAAAGAACAGTGTAGCCTTTGGATTAAGCAGGTTGCAGAGGTAACCTTGCAGGAACGCTTTTTTCAGACTGACGCTTTGTTGCACCAGGTTCGATACGTCCATCTTGCTGCCACCGCGCGCGAATAACGCTTGAATACCGATCCAGATCAGATAGGCGGCGCCTGCATATTTCAGTACATTAAACAGCCACGGTGTGGTGGTGATGACGACAGCGAGCCCGGCGACGCAGTACGCCATATGCGTTGCCACACCGCAGACTACGCCGAACGCGGTCATCAGCGCGGCGACGCGCGGGTAACGCGCGGCATTCCTGATGACGAGGAAAAAGTCGGGGCCGGGAGAGATCATTCCCAGCGTGGCGATGGTCGCGACAAACAGCGATGTTTCTAACATGATCATTCCTGAGCGTGAAAATAGTCAATGCGTTTGAAATGATAGCGCCAGAATAATGAATTCGCATCACACTTATTGGTTATTCGGCGGCGATATGTTAACAATTGTCCTTTAATTTTTTGTGGTTAATTTCAGGGGCGGGTTGAGATAACAACATGGTCAGTGAATGTGAGAACCGTGAATTACTCAGTAATACAAAACGGATGGGTGAAGCGCCACAGCAGCGGGAAATAACCCGGCTGTGCATCCAGTGTGCGCTGCTGCTGTTACAGCATGGTGCGGAGAGTATGGTCGTGGAACAGCTATCGTCGCGGCTGGGTATGGCTCTGGGCGCTGATAGCGTCGAGAGTTCAATCTCGGCAAACTCGATTGTCCTGACCACTATCATGCAAGGGCATTGCCTGACGTCGACACGTAAAAATGTGGACCGTGGCATTAATATGCACGTCGTCATTGAAGTTCAGCATGCGGTCATCATGGCCGAGCATAAATTGCTGGATGTGGCGGGTGTGGAAAAGCGTCTGGGGAATATCAAACCCTTGCGCTACCCGCGCTGGCTGATGGTTTCCGTTGTGGCGCTCTCCTGCGGCTGCTTCAGCCGTTTGAACGGCGGCGGGTGGGACGCGTTTATCGTCACGCTGATTGCTAGCGGTCTGGCAATGTACGTCCGGCAGGTTTTTACAGCGCGACATCTGAATCCGTTGATTAACTTCTGCATTACGGCATTTGTCGCGACGTCGGCATCCGGGCTGTTAATGCGTTTACCCACTTTTTCTCAAACCTCGACGGTGGCGATGGCGGCGAGCGTGCTGCTGCTGGTTCCCGGTTTTCCGCTGATTAACGCCGTAGCGGATATGTTTAAAGGCCACGTGAATACCGGTCTGGCGCGCTGGACGGTCGCGAGTTTACTGACGCTGGCAACCTGTATTGGCGTGGTGATGGCGATGTCGCTGTGGGGGTTACGCGGATGGGCTTAAGTTTACTGTGGGCACTCTTGCAGGATATGGTGCTGGCGGCGGTCCCTGCGCTGGGCTTTGCGATGGTCTTCAACGTACCGCTGAAAGTGCTGCCTTACTGTGCGCTGTTGGGCGGCGTCGGGCACGGCGTACGGTTTCTGGCGATACATTTCGGTATGAATATTGAGTGGGCGTCGTTTCTGGCGGCAATCCTGATTGGCATCATCGGTATTCGCTGGTCACGCTGGCTGCTGGCGCACCCGAAAGTCTTCACCGTAGCGGCTGTGATCCCGATGTTTCCCGGTATTTCCGCCTACACGGCGATGATTTCGGTGGTGGAAATCTCGCATCTTGGCTACAGCGAAGCGCTGATGAACGTCATGATGACCAACTTCCTGAAGGCCAGTTTTATCGTTGGTGCGCTCTCTATCGGCCTGTCTTTACCGGGAATCTGGCTCTACCGCAAACGACCAGGAGTATAAAACTCTTATATTACGTTTCGGTCTCGTATCTATATCGACGAGCGAAAGGGCTTTCCGTATAGTGTCAGCAATTTTCTGACCTACAGGGTTTTTTCACCATGGTTATTAGTTTGATTGCTGCACTGGCAGTGGATCGCGTGATTGGCATGGAAAACGCGATGCCGTGGCATTTGCCCGCCGATCTGGCGTGGTTTAAGCGTAATACGCTGAATAAGCCGATTATTATGGGGCGTAATACTTTTCGTTCTATCGGTCAGCCGCTGCCCGGCCGACTGAACATTGTCGTCAGCAATCATCCCGGTGATGACGATCGTGTAACCTGGGTCTCTTCGCTGGACGCTGCGCTGGCGGCGGCAGGTGACGTTGAGGAAGTGATGGTGATTGGCGGCGGTAGTATTTATCAGCAAATGCTGGCGCAGGCCAATCGTCTCTACCTGACGCACATTGATGCTGAAGTGGAAGGCGATACGCATTTCCCTGACTACGAGCCGGATGAATGGCAGTCTGTTTTCAGCGAATTCCATGATGCTGACGAGCGTAACTCACACAGTTACTGCTTCGAAATTCTGGAACGTCGCTAAGCGCGCTTTCCTGCAAGAGCGCTGTCGACATACGATGCTCGCCAAACCCGCCTTGTGCGGGTTTTTTCGTTTTCTGACCCGGTGTTTTTAATTTGCCGCCTGACAACTTTCCCAAATGGCTTGTCTCAGCCAGCGATGCGCAGGATCGCTCTCGCGTCGCGTGTGCCATACCTGCTGGAAGGCAAAGTCGGGTATCGTGAATGGGGGCGAAAAAATGTGCAAGTCGGGCGTATTAACCCGCGCCATGCTACGCAGCGCGGCAGTTAAAATCAGATCAGTTCCGGCAATGAGGTTGATGGCGGCATGCCAGTGGGGCAGCGTTAGCACCACATTACGCGACAGGCCGCTTGCAGCCAGCGTGTTGTCAACTTCATTGGCAGAATCAGGATGCATGGTGACCAGAACATGCGGCCGCTCCAGCCACGCCTCAAGCGACAGCGTACCGTTTTCTGGCAGTGTGGCATGGTCGGCCAGACAGGCAAACTGCTCTTCAAAGAGAAGCTCGGCGTGCACCTCGGGTGGGCGTGTGGGGAAAACACCGAGACCTAAGTCGATTTCTCCATCGATCAACTGTGCCAGCATCATTTCACGACCGGCATGACTGACGGCCAGCGAAATGCCGGGTGCCTGCGCGCGCAGATGCTGCATGAGCGTTGGCAAGACGGCATTCGTACCGTAATCGGAGAGCGCTAAACGGAAATGCCGCGTGGTATGGCGCGGATCGAACTGCGGTGTCTGGATGAGCCCGTTCAACTGATCCAGCGCCTGTTCCAGCGGATCGAGTAGCGCCTGAGCGCGGGTCGTCAGCGTCAGGCCAACTTCACGCCGGACTAGCAGCGGATCGTTAAAAATCTGGCGAAGCTGTGATAGTGAATGGCTGACGGCAGGCTGACTGCGGTGCAGACGCAGTGCTGCCCGCGTGACGTGTTTTTCCGTCAACAGCGCATGCAGCGTTAACAGCAGATTCATATCGATACGCCGCAAATCATCCATTCTATGCATACCTTAATTATAAATTACGAATTTCCATCAGTGTAATGGATAGGAGAGTATTGGAACATCCCAATTACGTTGTGAACTTTATAGTGTGAGCCAGGGGGTTCCATGTCGTTATTCTCTTCTTTTTCTCTCTCATTACTGCTGCCGCTGGGTATTGCTGTGCTTGCCGGGAGCATTGTGCCTTTTCAGGCTGCCAGCAATGCGGCGCTGGGGCGCGCGTTAGGTCATCCACTGTGGGCCACGCTGGTCTCACTGCTGGTCAGTATTTGTGTACTGTTACCGATCCTGTTTGCAGCCAGGATACCGACGCCTACGGTCGGTCCCGCTTTGCAGGGGCCGTGGTGGATTTGGCTGGGTGGCGTTGCGGGCGTCGCTTATATCACCGCCGCGTTATTGCTGACGCCAAAGCTCGGTGCCTCAGGCTTTATTGTCTGTGTGATTGCTGGTCAGGTGGTGGCATCGCTGATTATCGATCATTTTGGCTTGATGGGGCTGGCGGTGAAGCCTGCAACGCTGGGGCGGATAGCAGGCGTCGCGTTAATCGTGATGGGGATGCTGGTGGTGCAATACTCTGCGGCTTCTCCGCCGCTGGCAAAACCTGCTGTTGCAACCCATAAGCAACCACAATGAGAGAGACTCTCCATTTTTTAGCCGGAATGGGTCACATTTCCGTCATCTATCATCGCTAGTATGACAACGAGTAGCGGCTTTCGTCGTTAAATTGAGATGTCGTTAAGCCGCTGTGTTTGATAGATAGGAGACAGTAAGCATGACGAATAGAAACAGTAATCTGAATACTGACCGCCTGAGCGATCCACGCCGCCGAGAATTACCATCAGGCAACGTAGAAGCCGTTGGTCTGGCCGGATTTCTTGGCGGCGGTATCTGGTCGATTCCCGCCGAGGAGTCAGCTGCACCACCGTCCGAAAAGGTTCAGTCTGGGACGGCCTTCCCCTTTCTGTAACGGTGGTGCGCTGTACATGAGCGTATGAATCCGCCCGTTCAGAGCGCGATATCACCAGAAGATTCGGTATTTGATGAAGTGCTTGATGAAAGTGACGACTGCGTGAAATAGCGCTTATCGTCCCAACGCAGCATAGTCAGCTCCCCCCCCCAACAGCACCCGGTATCCAGCGCGTAAATATTTTCCGGTGTGCCTTTCCCTTCCAGCGATGCCCAGTGACCGAAGGCAATAGCATATTCCCCGGCAACCTGACTTGGCAGCTCAAACCACGGTTTTAGCAGAGAAGGGGCCTGAGTCGGTGGCTCTTTACAGAGCATATCCAGTTGCCCGCCGGAGAAGCAGTAGCGCATACGGGTAAATACGTTGGTGCTAAAGCGTAGACGTGCCAGGCCGCTAAGTTCCGGGCTCCAGTGATTCGGCATATCGCCATACATCGCATCGAGGAAAAGCGGATAGCTGTCGCTGCTCAGGATCGATTCGACTTCTCGAGCGCACATCTGTGCAGTGGGGAGATCCCACTGCGGCGTGATGCCCGCATGCGCCATCACCAGCTTCAGATCGTCATCGACCTGTAGGATCGGCTGGCGGCGTAGCCAGTTGATGAGCTCGTCTGCGTCCGGTGCGGTGAGGAGATCGCTGATACGATCTTTCGGTTTGTTGCGGCTGATGCCAGCATAAACGGCCAACAGGTGCAGGTCGTGGTTGCCGAGCACCATGCGAACAGCAGGACCGAGAGAGCGAACGAAGCGCAGAACCTGAAGCGAATCCGGGCCGCGTGCGACTAAATCGCCGGTTAACCACAGCGTATCTTGCTCCGGATTAAAGGAAACTTGCGCCAATAGCGCTTTGAGTTCAACTAAACAGCCGTGAACATCGCCAACTAAATAGGTAGACATAATTAATGTATCAGTGAAGGGATAGCCAGACGGAAAACGGGGATGGAAACCTGAAACGCGTTACCCTGATGGTCAGTCATATGGTAGTGGCCTTCCATTGTACCGAGGGGCGTTTCTATAACGGCACCGCTGGTATATTGGAATTCGCTGCCAGGGTGGATAATCGGCTGTTCGCCGACCACGCCTTCACCCTGAACTTCAGTCTGTCGGCCGTTACCGTTGGTGATCAGCCAATAACGCCCCAAAAGCTGGACTTCATGACGCCCCAGATTGCGAACCGTAATCGTGTAAGCAAACACGAAACGTTCTTCATCAGGCTCCGATTGTGATTCCACGTAGAAGCTCTGAACCTGTACACAAACACGGGGCGCATTAATCATGATGAACTCCAGTTATTCCTGTTTTGCCGGATGCTCACTTAACCAGTTAGCCAATCGGCAATATTGCTCAACGGACACATTCTCTGCGCGGCTGGTGGCATCGATCCCCAGTTCAGCGAGCACGTCTGGGGTGAACAGATTGCCCAGACTGTTACGCAGTGTCTTACGGCGCTGGTTAAATGCTTCCGTCGTGATGCGGCTTAGCACGCGAATGTCGCTGACCGGGTAGGGGATCTCGGCATGAGGCACGAGTCGCACTACGGCGGAATCAACTTTAGGTGCGGGCTTGAAGGCCTCTGGCGGCACTTCAAGCACCGGAATCACCTGACAATAATACTGCGCCATAACGCTCAGGCGTCCGAACGCTTTGCTGTTCGGCCCTGCAACCAAACGGTTAACCACTTCTTTCTGCAACATAAAGTGCATGTCGCGGATAGATTGAGTATAGCTGAACAGGTGGAACATCAGCGGTGTGGAAATATTATACGGCAGGTTGCCAAAAACGCGCAGCGGTTGGCCGGCTTGCTCAGCGAGCGCGGCGAAATCGATCGTCATGGCATCTTGCTGAATAATTGTCAGCTTATCTTTCAGCGTCGGATGTGTTTCCAACCGCGCGGCCAGATCCCTGTCCAGCTCAATAACGGTGAAACGATCCATCCGTTCGCCGACAGGCGCGGTCAGTGCACCGAGGCCGGGGCCGATCTCTACGACTGCCTGTCCTGGCTGAGGGTGAATAGCCGAGACGATGCTATCGATCACGAAGTGATCGTTTAAAAAGTTTTGCCCAAAACGTTTACGGGCGAAGTGACCTTGGTGTACGCGATTATTCATTACTGTGTTTTATCATTTTAATGGCAAGATTTAATGCCGTGATGAAGCTGCCGGGGTCGGCACTGCCCGTTGCGGCCAGCTCAAGTGCTGTTCCGTGGTCAACTGATGTGCGAATAAAGGGTAACCCCAGCGTGATATTAACGGCGCGCCCGAAGCCCTGATATTTCAGAACCGGGAGCCCTTGATCGTGGTACATCGCCAACACGGCGTCAGCGTGTTGCAGATATTTGGGCTGGAAAAGGGTGTCCGCAGGCAGCGGCCCAACCAGCGTGATACCCTGCTGCCGCAGTTCATCCAGCGCCGGATTAATCACATCCAGCTCTTCACGGCCCATATGGCCGCCTTCACCGGCATGAGGGTTCAATCCACAAACATAAATCTGCGGTTGAACGATGCCGAATTTTGTCTGCAAATCATGGTGCAAAATCGTGATGACTTCGTGCAGGCTCTGGCGGGTAATAGCCGCAGAAACGGCGGCAAGCGGCAGATGCGTGGTGGCTAAGGCAACACGCAGTTCTTCCGTCGCCAGCATCATAACAACACGGTCACAGCCGCTGCGCTCGGCGAAAAATTCAGTGTGTCCGCTGAATGGAACACCAGCATCGTTGATAATGCCTTTATGTACCGGGCCAGTAATCAGCGCGGCGAATTCACCGTTCAGACAGCCGTCGCAAGCACGAGCCAATGTCTCAACGACATAAGCGCTGTTAGCGACATTCAATTGGCTGGCAATGACGGTTGCCGATGTGGCGATCGGCAGGATAGTGAGGCTACCTGCCTGTTGTGGCTGTGCGGGCTGGCCGGGTTGATAGTCGCGCAATGTCAGCGGCATAGACAGCTGCAATGCGCGACTCAATAACAGGTCAGGATCCGCACAGATGACCAGCTCCACAGGCCAGGCCTGTTGAGCCAGAGCAACCACCAGATCGGGGCCAATCCCGGCGGGTTCGCCGGGGGTGATCACAACGCGTGGTGTATTGCTCTCAGTCTGCATTAGTTAGTGGCGCCATTAATCACTTTGACATACGCCGATGCACGCTGTTCCTGCATCCAGGTTTGTGCTTCTTCGGCGAATTTACGGTTAAAGATCATACGGTAAGCCTGCTCTTTTTGTGCCGCGTCGGTTTTATCCACCTGACGGGTATCCAGCAACTGAATTAGATGCCAGCCAAAAGAGGAATGGACAGGCTGACTGATTTCGCCTTTCTTCAGTTTCAACAACGCATCGCGGAAGGCCGGATCGTACATATCTGGAGAAGCCCAGCCAAGGTCGCCGCCCTGATTCGCTGAACCAGGATCCTGAGAAAGCAGTTTGGCTTGTGCGGCGAAATCGGTGCTGCCGTTTTTGATCTGCTGTGCCACTTCGGCCAGTTTGGCTTGCGCCTGACTGTCCGTCATGACGACAGACGGTTTGATCAGAATATGGCGAGCATGGGTTTCGGTTACCGATATGCTTTTGTTACCGCCGCGAATATCGTTCACTTTCAGAATGTGGAAACCTACGCCGGAACGGATCGGACCGACGATTTGGCCTTTCTGCGCCTGAGTTAAGCGCTCGGCAAACAGCGTTGGGATCTCTTGCAGTTTACCCCAGCCCATCTGGCCGCCTTTCAGCGCCTGAGAGTCAGCCGAATAGGTGATGGCCAACTTACCAAAATCTGCGCCTTCACTGATTTGTTTCACCAGCGACGTTGCCAGATTTTCCGCCTCATCAACCTGCTGCTGAGTCGGGTTTTCCGGTAATGGGATCAGAATGTGGCTCAGGTTCAGCTCATCGTTTTCACCGGTCTGGTTGGCGATCTGCTTAGCCAGCGTATCGACTTCCTGCGGCAGTACGGTAACGCGACGACGAACTTCGTTGTTACGCACTTCCGAGATCAGCATCTCTTTGCGAATCTGGTTACGGTAGGTGTTGTAGTTCAGGCCTTCATAAGCCAGCTGGCTTTTTAGCTGGTCCAGAGACATCCGGTTCTGAGCGGCAATATTGGTAATTGCCTGATTCAGTTGCTCATCCGTCACCTGGATACCCATCTTCTGCGCCATTTGCAAAATGATGTTATCCATGATTAAACGGTCAGTAATCTGATGGCGCAACGTGGCGTCATCAGGCAACTGTTGCCCGGCCTGCTGGGCGTTCAGTTTTACCGACTGCAAAAGACTGTTTACATCACTTTCCAACACGACGCTGTTGTCGACCACTGCTGCGACTTTATCAACCACCTGTGGTGCTGCGAACGCGGTAGAGGCACTCAGTGCCAATCCGAGAATAAGCGTTCTCCAGTTCTTCATACCTTTCCCATTATTTCATCCGCAAGGCGGGTTAAAAGTTCCAACGTTTCAGTGAGACAGCCTGCTTGCTACTAACACTCTGGGTGACATCAGAATGCGCGCTGGTAAGGCAGAATACCTGAGCGCAACATTTTTTCAGAACCCAGACTGTAATTACTGCTTAAACCACGTAATTCGATATTAAACGACACTTTGTTGTCGTATTCGCTGCTGCGGCTGACGCTGTTCCAGTCGGTAATTTTACGTTCATAACCGACGCTCACGGCCCAACAGCAGGTATTGTACTGTAAGCCAATAAGCTGGTTCGCCGGCTGATTGGCCTTGGTGTCGTAATAATAAGCACCCACCACGGCCCAACGCTCGACAATCGGCCAGCTCGCGGTGATACCGACCTGCGAGATACCTTGCTGGAAGCCAGGGTTCGTGACATTAGGGATCATGTCTCGAATATATTCTGGGCTCGCGTAACGATAATTCAGCTGCACCAGACGTTCCGCATCACGACGGTATTCTAACACGGCGTCGCCCAGCGCGACTTCGTTCAGACGATTGTCATACTGCAGACCTCCGCGAACACCCCATCTGTCATCGATTCTCAGGAAGGAGTCACCGGCCCACACCTGGCTCCCGTTGTTATCGCTTTTATCGAGCGACGTGTTGCGGTCACCCGTGCGTGGGCGATCAAAGTAATAGATTTGACCAATAGAAGCGTTAAAACGTTCAACCAACGCATCATCATAAATACGCGTGGTGACACCGGTCACAAGCTGATTTGCGGACGCGATGCGGTCCAGACCGCTGTAACTGCGATCGCGGAACAGGCCTGAATAGTCGGTCTGCATCAGCGTGGAGTCATAGGTATGGATGCTGCTCTGATCGCGATAAGGGACATACAAGTACTGCGCGCGAGGTTCCAGCGTCTGGGTATAAGCCTGAGACCAGTCCATTTCGCGCTCAAAGACCATCTTGCCATCGATTTTATATTGTGGCATCACCCGATTCACCGAGTCTTTCAGTGCATTTTTTGAATCTTGTATTTCTTGAGTGCTACTTGGTGTCGCACGATAGCGATCCAGATTGTCCTGTTGATAATGCGTCGCCAATAGCTTGGCTTCGGTATTCAGGCTGGCCCAACGGTTTGCTAACGGCAGATTCAACGTTGGTTCAACGTGCAGACGAGTCGCTTCTGGTCGATTGTTGTTGACGTTGGTAAATTTTACCGCCTGACCATAAAGGTGCATATCAACCGGGCCGATATCATTCTGGTAATAATTGATATCGAGCTGCGGCTCAGCACGATAGACATCGCGGTTGGTCGCATTGGAAAAGACCTGAAACTGTTTGGTGGACACCGTGGCGTTCCAGTTTTGGTTCGCGTAACCCGCACTGAATTTTTGGGTAACGTAGCCATCGGTGGTTGACCCGTAATTCGAGCTCAGATCGGTGAAGTAGCGGTCGTCGCTGACTTTTGTGTAGTCCGCGTTAAAACGCCACACCTGATCCATCACGCCGCTGTGACCCCAATGGAACAGCCAGCGGGTGTCGTTATCGTCCTGTGGGGAGACTTTAGCGTATTCATTGTCGCTGGGCAGCCAGTCGAACTGAATGACACCAAGGCCCGGCGTGGTCAGGTAGCGGAATTCGTTCTGCCACTGCATACCACGTTTAGTTTGCAGATGCGGTGTGATTGTGGCGTCAAAATTAGGCGCGATGTTCCAGTAATAGGGCGTTAGCAGTTCAAAACCATTGCTGCTGCCATATTGCGCATTAGGGATCAGGAAGCCAGAGCGTCGTTTATCGCCGATAGGAAGCTGCAAATACGGGCTATAGAACACAGGTACGCCAGCAATCTTGAAACGCGCGTTCCAGATTTCAGCAACCTGCTCTTCTCTGTCTTGAATCACTTCCGAACCGACGACACTCCAGCTATTATCTCCCGGCAGACAGGAAGTGAAGGAGCCGTTTTCCAGAATGGTGTAGCGATTGCTGTCACGCATTTTCATTTTGTCGGCGGAACCACGCCCTTGACGGCCCACCATCTGATAGTCGCCTTCATAGACGTCGGTATCTTTGGTGTTTAGGTTGGCCCAGGCTTTAGGGCCTTTCAGGATAACCTGATTGTCGTCGTAGTGGACATTCCCCGTCGCGGTAATGGTTCGCGTGGGCGTGCTACCCTGTGTTGCCGGATCCAACTGGTTCAGCTCCACCTGCTCGGCAGTCATGACACTGTTGCCCTGCTGGATGTTAACATTACCGGTGAATTTGGCGCTGTCTGGGTAGTTGGCTTCGGTTTTATCGGCCTGAATATTGACCGGCAGCTGATTGGGATCGCCAGTAACCAGCGGTCTGTTGTACGTAGGTACACCCAGCATGCACTGTTCAGCGAGATCGGCCAGCGCGTGCTGGCTGTAAAGCGCCGACCAAACCAGAGTGGCCAGCAGAGTTGGGAAACTTTTTTTCATACGCAGTATCAGGTGTTCCGTCATCAGGGGCATCATGCCGGCAAACGGTCAGAGACTATATCACTCGTTAGCGTTGCGCCAGTGTTAAATCCCCACCGCCTATACGCACCGCCGTTAGGTGCAAAGATAAATGACAGGTATGATAAAGCAATTTTTGGCTGACGGCATGAGGATTTGAGGAGTATATGCGGTATTGGGGAAAGTTGCTGGGGTTAGCGCTGGGAATCGTCTCAAGCGCTGGCATCTGGGGAATGATCATGGGCTTACTGATGGGGCATTGGATTGACAAAGCCCGGGCATCGCGTCGCCGTGATTATTTTTCGGCTCAGTCTACCCGCCAGTCATTGTTCTTTCTCACGACCTTTCAAGCCATGGGGCACCTGACCAAATCCAAAGGCCGGGTGACTGAGGCCGATATCAAGATCGCGACCAAAATGATGGATCGCCTTGAGCTGTTTGGTGAGGCCAGAACCGCGGCTCAGAGGGCTTTCCGCGAAGGAAAGGCCGGTCATTTCCCTCTGCGCATAAAATTACGCAAGCTGCGTGATGCCTGTCTGGGACGCTTTGATTTAATTAAGATGTTTCTGGAAATCCAGCTTCAGGTCGCATTTGTTGATGGCGTTTTGCACCCGAATGAGCGACGCGTGTTGTACGTGATTGCCGATGAGCTGGGCGTGACGCGCGAGCAGTTTGAGTTTTTCCTGCGAAATATGGAAGGTACCTCGGGGCAACAGTCTCGGCAGAATCAGTCACGACAGAACGGTAAATCACATCAGCGTCGTAATAATGGCTATTCCAACGGCCACTCTTATGGCGGTCAGCGTCCTGCGTCACCACCGCGCGGGCTAACAGTCGAAAGCGCCTGTCGTACGCTGGGTGTGCGTAGCAGCGATGATGCTGCAACGATTAAGCGCGCCTACCGTAAACTCATGAGTGAGCATCATCCCGATAAGCTGGTCGCCAAGAAACTTTCGCCAAGGATGATGGAGATGGCCAAGCGAAAAGCGCAGGATATTCAGGCAGCCTATGAACTGTTGAAAAGCGCGAATCAGACAAAATAATCCGCATCTTCCCCTTCTTGTTACTTCCCCGTTTTACCGCGCTACCAAATCCGATTTGCAAATGCCGTCGGCGCGTTTGCCTTAGAAATCCGCTTCGCAACGAAAGTGCATCGGGGTATTGAAAGCTGGGTGCGTGATAGCCAGTTCTTGTGCGTGTAATAACAGGCGGGGCGCCATTGCTTTAGCATCAGGATGGGCATAAAAGCCATCGCCGAGGATAGGGTGGCCCAGCGCGAGCAGATGGACGCGCAGTTGGTGGGATCGGCCGGTAATCGGCATCAGCTTGACGCGCGTCGTACCGTCATCGTCGCGTGAGAGTACCTGATATTCCGTCTGTGCCGCTTTGCCTGTTTCAAAACAGACTTTCTGTTTTGGGCGGTTCGGCCAGTCGCAGATCAGCGGAAGATCGATGATGCCTTCATCCTGCTCCATATGCCCCCAGACGCGGGCAAGGTAGGATTTCTTCGGTTCGCGCTCGCGAAACTGGCGCTTTAATTCACGCTCGGCGGCTTTTGTGAGTGCGACGGCAATGACGCCGCTGGTCGCCATGTCCAGACGATGAACGGATTCGGCCGTTGGGTAGTCAGCCTGAATGCGGCTCATGACGCTGTCTTTGTGTTCTGGCGCACGGCCGGGAACCGACAGCAGACCGCTGGGTTTATTCACCACCATGATGTGCTGATCCTGGTAAAGAATATGCAACCAGGGATCGGTAGGCGGATTATAGGGTTCCATCGGAGCACCTTCAGGCAACATATAATGTGTGATATTAGGGAGAACACGGGGATGAGGTTCCCGCAGGGAGACCTCGCCCCGTGGTATGCCCGTGTATCTCGGTTTTGCAAACAACGTGTCTTTATAACAGCGGTATGAGGTTTATGCCTATACCGCTGTCGGAAACGTTTACTGGTGTGTCACCACAACCAGACGGATAGCATCCAGACGCCAGTTGGCCTCATGGAGATTACTCAGCACCTGCTCACGCTGATTTTCCAGCGCAGTCAGCTCATCTTCACGAATGTTAGGGTTGACGGCTTTCAGCGCTTCCAGACGCTCCAGCTCGCGGCGCAATTGCAGGTCAGCCTGCTCCTGGGCTTCGGTAATGAGCTGGCGTGCCTGCGTTTCGACTAATGCTTCCGCCTGTTGCAGCATCGCGTGAACGTCGGCCTGTACCGCATTTACCAGCTTGCTGGACGTATGACGGTTTACCGCGTTGAGCTGGCGGTTGAAGCTCTCAAACTCAACCTGTGCTGCCAGATTGGTCCCTTTACGATCCATGAGCAGGCGAACCGGCGTTGGCGGCAGGAAACGGGTCAGTTGCAGGTGCTTAGGCGCTTGTGCTTCGACAACGTAAACCAGCTCAGCCAGCAGCGTGCCGACCGGCAGGGCTTTATTTTTCAGCAGCGACACCGCACAGCTTCCGGTATCGCCGGACAGCACCAGATCGAGCCCGTTACGGATGAGCGGGTGCTCCCAACTGATAAACTGCGCATCCTCGCGGGAAAGTGCCTGATCGCGATCGAAAGTGATCGTGCAGCCATCCTGCGGCAGGCCAGGGAAATCCGGCACCAGCATATGATCGGATGGCGTCAGGACGATCAGGTTATCGCTGCGATCTTCCTGATTGATGCCAACAATATCAAACAGGTTCAGCGCGAATGTCACCAGATTGACGTCATTATCCTGTTCGGCAATGGCCTGCGCCAACTGCTGGGCCTGCTCGCCACCGTTAGAATGCATTTCCAGCAGACGATCGCGGCCTTGTTCAAGCTGCTGTTTCAGGTTGTCGTGCTGTTGGCGGCAGGTGTGAATAAATTCATCCAGTCCTTGCTGTTCACCAACGGTCGTCAGTCGCTCGATCAGCTGTGCATGGTGCGCATCATAGATGGTGCGGCCTGTCGGGCAGGTGTGCTCAAACGCATCCAACCCTTCGTGATACCAGCGTACCAGCATGGCCTGCGCGGTATTTTCCAGATACGGCACCAGAATCTGAATTTCTTTTGCCTGCCCGATACGATCCAGACGGCCGATACGCTGTTCCAGCAGGTCGGGGTTGAACGGCAAATCGAACATCACCAAATGGCTGGCAAACTGGAAGTTGCGGCCTTCGGAGCCGATCTCTGAACAGATCAGCACCTGTGCGCCTTCTTCTTCGGAAGCAAAATAGGCGGCAGCGCGGTCACGTTCCAGAATCGACAGCCCTTCATGGAAGACGGCGGCGCGGATCGCTTCACGCGTACGCAGCACTTGCTCCAGCTGTAGCGCCGTGGCGGCCTGCGCACAGATCACCAGCACTTTTTCATCACGATTGGCGGTCAGGTAGTTCAGTAACCATTCCACGCGCGGGTCGAAGTTCCACCAGGTGGCATCGTCCCCTTCGAGCTGTTGATAAATTTGTTCCGGGTACAGCATGTCGCGGGCGCGAACTTCCAGCGTCTTATTCGCGTTCATAATGCCGGACACTTTAATGGCCGTTTGGTACTGTGACGGCAGCGGCAGGCGGATTTGATGCAGGATACGCTGCGGGAAACCTTTAACTCCCTGACGCGTGTTACGGAACAACACGCGGCTGGTGCCGTGACGATCCATCAGCATGGCGATCAGTTCCTGACGCGCTTTCTGATTGTCATCGCTGTCGCTATTGATGGCTTTCAGCAGCGGCTCGATATCCTGTTCGCCCAGCAGATCGCTCAGTGCATTCAGTTCAGCCGTCTGGGCTTTTTCGCCCGCTAACAGTAGCGTGACGGCATCGGCGACCGGACGGTACTGCTGCTGTTCGGCGACGAACTCCTGATAGTCGTGGAAACGGTTGGGATCGAGCAGGCGTAAACGTGCAAAGTGGCTCTGCTGACCAAGCTGTTCCGGCGTCGCGGTTAACAGCAGAACGGCCGGTGTAGCGCGTGCCAGCGTTTCAATAGCCTGATATTCCGGGCTGGGGCTTTCTTCGCTCCAGACCAGATGGTGGGCTTCATCCACCACCAGCAGATCCCAGTCGGCGTTGACGAGCTGCGCAAAGCGCTGGGCGCTGCGCTGCACAAATCCCAGTGAGCAAATAACGAGCTGTTCGGTTTCAAACGGGTTGCTGCTGTCCAGCTTGGCTTCGGCATAGCGCTCGTCGTCAAACAGTGAGAACAGCAAGTTAAAGCGGCGCAGCATTTCGACCAGCCACTGATGTTGCAGGGTTTCCGGTACGATAATCAGCACGCGACTGGCACGGCCCGCCAACAACTGCTGGTGGATGATCATACCGGCTTCAATGGTTTTTCCCAGACCGACTTCGTCTGCCAGTAAAACGCGTGGCGCATGACGCTGGCCGACTTCATAAGCGATATGAAGCTGATGCGGGATGAGGCTGGCACGCATGCCGCGTAAACCGACCTGTTGCTGTAGCGCCTGCTCGTTCTGGTGTTTGCGGGCTCGGTAGCGCAGGGCAAAGCGATCCATACGATCGATCTGTCCAGCGAACAGGCGATCTTGCGGTTTATTGAACGTCAGTTTGCTGTCCAGAAAGACTTCACGCAGTTCCGCCGACGTTTCATCGTCCAGGCGTTGGCCGCAATACACCAGCAACCCTTTTTCTTCTCGCACGTCATCAACTTTGAGCTGCCAGCCTTCATGGCTGGTGACGGTGTCGCCGGGGTTGAACATCACGCGGGTGATGGGGGCGTCGCTGCGGGAATAAAGTCGGTTTTCACCGCTGGCAGGGAAAAGCAGCGTTATCATACGCGTATCGACGGCAACAACCGTTCCCAGTCCAAGTTCGCTTTCCGTATCGCTGATCCAGCGCTGACCAAGTGTAAAAGGCATAAATTCTTAGCTCGATTTTCGTCTGTGTCGGGGGAATGTCTGATTACATTATCGGGTGCCGATAATGCTGCTGATGCAAATTCAGAAAGGGCGTTATGGTAATGGATGACGGTGCGTTCGTCACCCCTCAAACTTGCTGTACCGCGAATTAACACCTTTCGTTAAAAAACATGAATACGCGTCATTTAAAACAGACCCATCTGGCCTGTTACCAGTGTAGCAAAATCATCATGCAGGAAAGGAAGAATGGCGTCCGCGACTGGCTGGAGCTGGCGTTCGACATAATGCTGATAATCCAGCGGTGAATGCCGGGTTTCCAGCGGTTCGGGGCCGTTGACGGTCATCACATAGCTGATCCAGCCGCCGTTTTGGTATTGCAGCGGTCGGCCTTGCTGGCGGTTATAGTCATCGGCGATTTTTGCGGCTCTGGCGTGGGGCGGCACGTTGCGCTGGTAGTCATCGAGTCGGCGACGTAGCCGTTTGCGATAGATCAGCAGATCGTCGAACTCCCCGTTCAGGGTGCGATCGACATAATCCCGCAGCCACTCTTGATAAGGCTGCTGCTGAAAAATCAGCAGATAGAGCTGCTGCTGAAACTGTTGCGCCAACGGTGTCCAGTCGGTCCGCACGGTTTCCAGCCCTTTGAATACCATTTTTTCGCCTTGTGGCGTGTCGATTAGCCCGGCGTAGCGCTTTTTGCTGCCTTGCTCGGCACCGCGAATGGTGGGCATCAGAAAGCGGCGAAAGTGCGTTTCAAACTCCAATTCCAGCGCGCTGGTTAACTGCAAAGTGTCTTGCAGGTGCTGTGTCCACCATTGATTAACGTGCTGCACCAGCGCGTTGCCAATCGTTGTCGCTTCTTCTTCGCGATGCGCGTGTTTCAGCCAGACGAACGTGGAGTCGGTATCGCCATAAATGACCTGATAGCCTTGTTCCTCGATCAGTTCGCGCGTTTTACGCATGATTTCATGGCCGCGTAGGGTGATGGAGGAGGCGAGACGCGGATCGAAGAAACGGCAGCCTGTGGCACCCAGCACGCCGTAAAAGGCATTCATGATGATCTTCAACGCCTGCGACAGTGGTTTGTTGCTGGTGCGCTTCGCGGCTTCGCGCCCTTGCCAGATTTGCTCGACAATCGCGGGAAGGCAGTGCTGTTCGCGGGAGAACCATGCGCCGCGAAATCCGGGGACGGCGTGCTGCGCGTCTGGATTTTGTGTTCCCGCTGCCAACCCGACTGGGTCGATCAGAAAGGTGCGAATGATGGAAGGGTAGAGGCTCTTGTAATCCAGCACGAGCACCGAATCATACAGGCCGGGCCGCGAATCCATCACAAATCCACCGGGGCTGGCTTCAAGCGCGACGTCGCCCAGATTCGGCGCAACGTAGCCCATGCGGTGCATGCGCGGTAAATAAAGGTGGGAAAATGCTGCGACGGAACCGCCGCTGCGGTCAGCCGCCAGCCCGGTGACGCTGGCACGCTCCAGCAAGAACGGCAGCAGCTCGGTTTTGTCGAAAATACGTGTGACCAGCTCACAGTCTTGCAGGTTATAGCGAGCAAGTGCCGGTTTATCTTCGGCAAAGCGGCGGTCGATTTCGTCCATTCGCTGGTAGGGCGTGTCGATGGCTTTGCCTTCTCCCAGCAGCGACTGTGCGACGAATTCCAGACTAAACGAGGCAAAATTCCACGTCGCGGACTTGAGCGCTTCAATGCCGTCGATAATCAAACGGCCGGTGGTACTGGCAAAGAAGTGCCCCTGTTTAAAGCCGTGTTCCCGCCACTCCAGCGCTTGCCCGTTACGCCCGAGCTTGAGCGGAATGTTGTAGCGCTCGGCATGCTTCTGTAAGACGCGCAGGTCAAACTGCACCAGATTCCAGCCAATGATCGCATCGGGATCGTGCTGCTGCATCCAGACATTCAGCTTTTCCAGCAGCAGTGGGCGGCTGGCGACGTACTCCAGAGTAAAATCCTCGTGTTCGGCAGGTGTGCCGTTCGGCGGGCCAAGCATGTAAACCTGACGCTGCCCGCAACCTTCCAGCCCGATGCAGTAAAGCTCGCCGTGGCGGTTGGTTTCGATATCCAAAGACACCAGCCTGAGTGTCGGGCGGTAATCGGGGTTAGGTTTCATGCGAGCGTCCGTCAGCAGGCTACCTGACGTGGGCGTACCGCTGAACCACACGGGCGCGGTGATAAAGCGCTCCATCAGAAAACGTTCCGTCGGGCGAATATCCGCTTCGTAAACCTGAACGCCGCCTTCACGCAACAGTTTCTCCAGTCGCATCAACTGCCGGTATTGTGGGCAGTATAGCCCCAGCAGCGGCTGATGGTGGAAATCCTGCATGGCGAGTGGTTTTAACTGCCAGCGTTTTTCCTGCTGTAAGAGCGTTCTTGCGCGAGCTTCCTGCTGAGCGGGAATAAAGGCTACGGCCTGCTGTGGCGGCAGACGTACCAGCAGCGGGCCCTCATTGGTGGCCAGCCAGAATTCAACCTGCGTACCCGCTGGCGTGTCATTCCAGTGGCGGGTCAGTAGAAACCCCTGACGAACCTGAGTCACTAAGCGGCCTTTTATCGCGAGCGGGATTAAGGAAAGATGGTAGGGGTAAGTATGGTTATTTATACAGTTGATGTCCAGCCTCTAGCGACATCACCTGTATACCCGTCATACTTCAAGCTGCTTGTGCGTTGGCTGCCCTTGCTCACCCCAGTCACTTACCTGAGTAAGCTCTTGGGGATTCGCGCAGTTGCCGCCTTCATGCAACTCGAATTATTTAGGGTATATAATAAGGTGAAAATGGATTACTGCTCGTTGCCGGAGGCAGACACCACGCGGTTGCGGCCTTCCTGCTTGGCTTGATACAGGGACTCATCTGCCAGCTTGAAGGTGCGTTCGATCGACATATCGCTGACGCCCGGTTCCCACAGGGCAACGCCTAATGAGATGGTAATATTGCCCACGACAGGAATGGTCGATTCCTCCAGGCGCTGCCGTAGCCGTTCAGCAATGCTGATCGCGACGTCGAGATGCGTTTCCGGCAGCAGGATCAAAAACTCTTCACCGCCGCTGCGGCACAGGATGTCGGAATCGCGTGAGCTGGTGCGAATCAGCTGTGAGAGATAGCGAATAACGTTATCGCCGACATCGTGGCCGTAGGTGTCATTGATGCGTTTGAAGCGATCGATATCCAGCGCGATGACCGCAAAACTTTTCTGCCCCATCTGCCAGTAGCGGAGAACACTATCCAGCCCACGGCGATTGAGCAGTTCGGTCATCGGGTCTGAGTGTGCCTCAGAACGTAACTTACCAATTTTGCGCTGAAGTAAATCGATACCCAGCAGCATGGCCTGTTTAAGCTGTGAGGCCTCGAAATACCAGGAGTGAATATTTCTGATGTCGTCGGAAACGTCCGTCGCATCCATCTTATTGGCGCTGCGCGCCAGTAGCCACAGCGGTTGAGCGATGAGCCGCGCAAGCAGCCAGACGCAGAAGATAGTTAAAAGCGCCAGAGGGAGCGTGTGGCGCAGCACATTTAGCATCAGGCCATCCAGCGGTTTCAGCGTAATGTCGGTTGGTCGGAGCGCCACAATCTGCCACTGTGAGGTAGATTCAACGGCGTAACCCGCTAACATCTTCTCACCCAGATAGTTCAGCATATGCTGACTGCCATTATTCTCATGCCGTGCGTCGATCTCCAAATTATTGGTCTCTATTTTACCAATTCGCTCGATGTCGCGGTGATACAGCATTCGTTTGCTCTTATCGGTGACATAAATATAAGAACCGTCGCGGTAATAATGTTTGTCCAATAAGGTATTGAGAACGCTGGGCTGCTTAAGATAGATCGAACCACCGATAAACCCTTTGTAGCGGCCATCTCGCGTGAAGATCGGCGCAGATATCAGCACAATGAAGTTATTAGCGGCAGAGACATAGGGTTGGCTGATAAGCGGCTGTTTTTCTCTTAAGGCTTCGAGTGCGCCGTCTGTGGTCAGGCTTCTCCCGATTAATTGAAACGTATCGGGTGACGTGGCTCTGACGATGCCTTTTTCATCTGCAATGACGACAGAGTTGAAATTGCTGGTCTGTAGCCGCAGGCGGTCGGCTTCTTTAAGCAGGCTGGCCTTATCATCCATCTGGGTAGCGACGATATTGGCGCTGTAGGCTAACTGCTGCTGGGCTTCTTTAAAGAAGGAATGGGTCATCGCCGCGAGTTTGGTGGCGTAAACTCGGTTGGTTTCTAGCGTATTATCAATCAGGAGCTCTCGCTGGACGCGATAGCTGGCATAAAAACTGTTTGCCAGTGTTACCAATGCGCTCGCCACTGCCAAGAGTAGGATAAGACGTCGTAATCCGAAATGGTTGAGTAGTTTAAAAAACATAGTGGCAGTGTGGCACCGTGGCAAAAAATGACCGCTATCATAAGTGTTGAGGCCCGTCGGTGCAAAAGAATTGACCAGAAAACTGTGTTACTGAAGTGGTGCTAACGGCTTGAATTGGAAAATGATATTGCGTGTATCCTGATAAGAGGAATAGTTGATATTTATCAAAACGTACACGCCTTGTGCACCCGCAGGCGGTGATCGCTTCAAGACCGGATAGATAAATAGCACTACATATTTTCAGCAGGATATTGCCGGGTTTTGTGCTAACAGACGGGGCTCACTGCCGCCTGAGAGACGGAATCAGACGGCAATTCAGTATGCTGGATTTTACATGAATCCGAATCGGGTGATGGGGTGAAATCAGGGGTTGACGACTTCTGCTATGATCCAGACAATCCTTGTTTTTATAAAATACGGGTAGGTTTTATGGAAGCGTGGCTGGATCATCTGGTTACCCAATCGTTAGCGTATTCACTGATCGCCGTCATGCTGGTTGCCTTTCTGGAATCTCTGGCTCTGGTGGGGTTGTTGTTACCGGGAACGGTGATGATGGCAACGCTGGGAACGCTTATCGGCAGCGGGCAAATGGGGCTTTACCCTGCGTGGGCGGCCGGGATTATCGGTTGCCTGCTAGGAGACTGGATTTCCTATTTTATTGGCATGCGTTTTAAGGCACCGCTGCATAACTGGTCCTTCCTGAAAAAATACCAGCCGTTATTGAATAAAACCGAATATGCCCTGTATCAGCACCCGATGCCGACGATATTGATCGGGCGTTTTGTCGGTCCGACGCGCCCGCTTATTCCGATGGTGGCGGGGATGTTAGGGTTACCGCCTTATAAATTTGCCGTGCCGAATATCATTGGCTGCCTGCTGTGGCCGCCAGCCTATTTCTTACCCGGTATTTTGGCTGGTGTTGCGATTGATATTCCTGCGGGGACGAATAGCGCAGAGTTTAAGTGGTTGCTGCTGATAACCGTCGTTGTGGTATGGGTTGCGGGCTGGCTAAACTGGCGCTGGTGGCGCGGCGATAAGCGTAAACATCGTGACTGGTTTAGCAGAAAAATGCCGCTCAGACGTTTGCGCTGGGTCGCACCCGTGGTGTCCGTGGCGGCGGTTGCAGCGCTGGTCATGCTGATTCAACACCCGCTGATGCCGGTTTACCGTCATCTGCTGTGGCAGGTGTTAAACGGCTGAGTGTGGGCAGGCCGGGAAAACCCCGGCCACGCCAGCTAGCAGTAAAACTCGGCGACCTGCTCGAAAATACGCATTTCTTCACCGTGACGGCGTACCTGAAGGACGTCCTCCAGTTTTTCCACCTGACTGATCATCTGCGGTAGTCGCTGGTCATCTTTGACCAGTAGCCAGATGCGGCTTTCTTCACCGTTGGCCAGCGGCATACACAGAATGCCTTCCACGTTAAATGCCCGGCGGGCAAACAGGCCGCAAACGTGTGACATGACGCCGGGGTGGTTGCGCACAGAGAGTTCTAGCGTAACCTGATTTGAAGTTGGTTGCGTTGACGAAGTTAGTTGAGTTGACATAGTCATTAATCTCCGATCATATCGATGTTCGCTGCGCCCGGTGGCACGATGGGTAAAACTTTCTCATTGGCGTCAATCAGTACGTGGATCAGCGCAGGACCCGGCTGATTGAGCGCTTCTTGCAGGGCGGCCTGCGGGTCGGCTGCTGCATTCAGATCGCAGGTTGCAAAGCCGAAACCTGCGGCAATCGCGAGGAAATTGGTACTGTAACGGTAATCGGCAGCGAAGATGCGCTGCTGGAAAAACATATCCTGCTGTTGGTGAACCAGACCGAGTGACTGGTTGTTCATCAGGACGATTTTTACGTTGAGCCCTTCTTCTGCCGCGGTCGCCATTTCTTGAATGTTCATCATCAGGCTGCCATCACCCGAGAAACACACCACGGTGCGATCCGGCTCGGCCAGCGCAGCGCCAATCGCCGCAGGCAGGCCAAAGCCCATCGTGCCAAATCCGCCGGATGTCAGCCACTGGCGCGGACGGCGCAGTGGATAAGATTGAGCCACCCACATCTGATGCTGGCCGACATCGGTGGTGATGATCGCATCATCCGTCAGCGCCCGCGCCGTGGCCTGCACCAGACCATAGTGGCTTAACGGATCGTCAGCATTTGGCATGCTGAACGGAAATTCCTGTTGCAACCCGCTAACGGTGGCGCGCCACACGTCACGCTGCTGCGGCGTAATATGCGGCAGCAACTGGTCCAGCGCCTGCGCGACATCCGCGTTGATCGCCACATGTGGCTGGCGGATCTTACCCAATTCTGCGGGATCGATATCGATGTGAATGATGCTGGCCTGCGGGCAAAACTGTTCTGCTTTACCAATCGCACGATCGTCAAAACGCGCACCCAGCACAATTAACAAATCTGCCTGCTGTAAGATCAGATTGGTTGATCGTGCGGCGTGCATACCCAGCATACCGAGCGACAGGGGATGATCGACGGGCATGGCACCCAGCGCCATCAGCGTCATGGTGGTTGGCAGGCTGGAGCGTTCCGCCAGTTGAACCGCCTGTTCGTGCGCGGCGCTGCTAATGATCCCACCGCCCAGATAGAGAACCGGACGCTGAGCCGCGTTAATCATGGCTGCAGCCCGCTCGATCTCCTGTTGAGCGATGGCGGGTGGCGTATCGAGAGGAAAGACGTCCGGCAGTTCATTCAGCTCGATGGTTGCGTTCTGAATGTCTTTTGGAATATCGATCCACACCGGGCCGGGACGACCCGACTGCGCGATGCGAAATGCTTCTGGGATCACGCGCGGCAGTTCGCTGATGTCGCGAACCAGATAGTTATGTTTGGTGACGGGAATGGAGATGCCATACGTGTCAACTTCCTGAAACGCATCGGTGCCGATCATGCTGGAAGGCACCTGGCCGGTGATACACACCAATGGGATCGAATCCAGTTTGGCATCGGCGATGGCAGTGAGCAGGTTGGTCGCCCCCGGCCCGCTGGAAGCCATACAAACCGCAGCGCGACCGCTGGCGCGCGCCATGCCTTGTGCCATAAATCCCGCCCCTTGCTCGTGGCGAGCCAGCACGTGGCGGATAGTCTTGCTTTGACCCAGTGCATCATATAACGGCAGGGCCGCGCCGCCGGGGATGCCCGCTACGGTGGTGATGCCCTGCTGTTCGAGCAGCCGAACAATTAACTGAGCGCCTGTATAACGCATGTTTACATCCTTCATCAGGGCCGGTGCGGTGTCGGAGCGGGGAGGGTAAAAACAAGAAACCCCGCTCGGCTGGCGCCGGCGGGGTTTGAGAATCTTCGATTCGGAACCCGTTACGGCGCGCTGCCGACGACGACCACGACTGCCACGCGCACGACGACGACCGCGTCAACATGCGCGGTGCTTAGTAGTGCCGAAGTGGAAGAAGAGTAGTGCGTCACGGGAATCCTATTTATGTTCTAGTGAATTATTTATGGCCGAATGTTGTGTTCGAATGAGTTATTCACTCGCCAATTCATATAAACACAGCAGCACAAAAAGACACAATACCTACAAGGTATAAAAACCGAATATGTCGAATTGGTCACAGTATACCCGTCATACTTCGAGTTGCATGTGCGTTGGCTGCGCTCAGTCACCCGAATCACTTACTCGAGTAAGTGATTCGGGATTCCCTCACTTGCCGCGTTATTCGGCCTATGGCCTCACCCCTTCGGGGTCAGCGCAAGCGCTGTTCAAAACGCTACGTTTTGTCCTGAAACTCGAATTATTTAGGGTATATATTGGTATTTCACCGCCCGATTACCGCTTGATTTTTCGCCGCAGAACCAGAGAAGCGTGACTGTTTTCACAATTGGAACAGGGTTTCAATGTTATAAATTATAAAATAATCATTGGGATAGTGGGTGGTGATAAATGGGTGTGTCCCGAGTAGTAGGGCAGAGCGTATTGAGCGGTATCTTACTGATGGCAATGGGTATCGGTCAGGCGATGGCCTGTCAGGCTGGCCCTGCTAACGAATGGAAACGGGGTATTGAACAGCAGCGTCAGGCGGATTTGGGCAATGGCTGTTATCTCAATCCGATTATTGCGGGCGATCATCCCGACCCTACGATTATCAAGGATGGGGATGATTACTACATGACGTTCTCGTCATTTGACGATATTCCCGGACTGCTGATTTGGCACTCGCGCGACCTGGTGAACTGGCAGCCGCTTGGCCCGGCGATTACGACGCCCGTTGACGCGATCTGGGCGCCGGATTTGGTGAAACATAACGGCAAATATTATATCTACTTCACCACCAACCGGATTATCGACGCCAAAGGGACGAAAAAGAAAACGCTGTATGTGATTACCGCCGATGATATTCGCGGCCCGTGGACGCCACCGAAGGATACGGGCTTGAAAAATCCGGCCAGCGATCCCGGTCATGTGGTGGGAGAGGACGGCAAACGTTACATCTTTATGTCTGGCGGCAATCGCGTGCAGTTAACCGATGACGGGCTGTCGACGGTCGGCGATATGGAGGTGGTCTATCAGGGGTGGCAATACCCGGAAGCGTGGGATGTGGAAAGCTTCTCGCAGGAAGGGCCGAAGATGCTGCGCCACGGCGACTATTTCTACATGGTGCTGGCGGAAGGCGGAACGGCGGGGCCGCCGACCGGACACATGGTGATTGCGGCGCGTTCCAAATCGATCAACGGGCCGTGGGAAAATTCCCCGCATAACCCGATTATTCGCACGCAGGATCGTTCAGAAAAGTGGTGGTCACGCGGCCATGCGACGCTGATCGAAGGGCCGGATAAAAACTGGTACATGGTGTATCACGGTTATGAAAACGGCTTTATGACGCTGGGGCGGCAGGCGATGCTGGAGCCGATCGTCTGGGGCAATGATGGCTGGTTTACGTCTGCCGGGTTTGATACCGGTAAACCGATTCGCAAACCGGCAGGGGGCGAAGCGGTGCCGCACGGTATTGGCTGGTCTGATAGCTTTACCGACGAGAAATTTCCGGCTCGCTGGCATTTTTACCGCGCCAATGCGGAAGAACTGAAACGGGTTACGCTCAGCGACGGCAAACTGTATCTTAAGGCAAAAGGCACATCGCCAAAAGACAGTGCGCCGCTGACGATGATCCCCGGCGATCAGGCTTACCAAATTGAGGTTACGGCGAATTTCGCTCCTGGCGCGCAGGCTGGCCTACTGCTGTTCTACAACGCGAAGCTGTATGTCGGGCTGTCGTTTAATCAGGATGGTACTGTCATGCACCGCTATGGGCTGGAAAGGGCGGAGAAGAAACTGCCGCACATTACAGGCAATGAGGTGCAGATTCTGATGAGAAACGATCGCCATATCGTGACGTTTTACACTCGAACGTCGGATCAGGAACCGTGGAAGAAATACCCGGTGCAGATGGAAGTATCCGGCTACCATCACAATGTCGCGTATGACTTCCTCAGCTTGCGGCCCGCCTTGTATGCGTCGGGTGAGGGAGACGTGACGTTCAGCAACCTGCGCTATCAGGCGTTGCCTTAACGTTTTAATCCGAGGACGGGCGTGAAATTCCCAGGATGGCGGCCGCATCGGCGCTGCCATCCTGTAGCGCCTGAGTCGGCCCGTCATAATAAATCTGTCCGTCCACGATCAGCACCGTACGTTTTGCGATCCGCATGGCATCATCCAGATTGTGGGACACCATCAACAGCGTGAACTCACGCTCCTGACACACGCTCTCAACCAGATCGAGCATCTCCTGACGCAGCGCTGGATCGAGCGCTGAGAACGGTTCATCCAGCAGCAGAATGGGCTGGTGCCGTACCAGACAGCGTGCCAATGCCGCGCGTTGGCGCTGCCCGCCGGAAACCTGTGATGGCAGACGATCCAGAAGATCCGCCAGACCGACCCGATCGGCGATCTGCCGTAACGTTTCATGCTGTGCGGCACTGAGGCGCAGGCCGGGATGGAGCCCCAGCGCGATGTTCTGCCCAATCGTCAGGTGAGGAAACAGATTATTTTCCTGAAACAGAATCGAAACTGGCCGCTTAGCGGGAGGCGTCTCGCGGTGAGGTTCACCGTTAAGCCGTAGTTCGCCGCTGTCAGCCATCAGGAAACCGGCAATCAGATTCAGCAGCGTACTTTTCCCTGCGCCGCTGGGGCCAAGGATGGCGATGCGCTCGCCCGGTTTGACGTGAAAATCAAAACGCATGGGCAAGTGCTGATAGAAGTAGGTCAATTTCTCAAGCGCGATCATGACGGCCTGCCAGTTTCTCAATCAGGGTAAATAATATAAAGCACAGCAGCATCAACAGCAGTGCCGTGACCGCACCGTCGGCGCTGCGATAGGAACCAATTTGCTGGTACAGGTAGAACGGCAGCGTGCGGAACTGCTCATTACCAAACAGCGCGATGACGCCAAAATCACCGAGCGACAGCACGCAGGCAAAGGCTAATGCTTGTGCTAACGGCTGCTTCAGTGCAGCCAGCTCGATCAGCTTCAGCCGCTGCCAGCCGCGAATATCCAGTGATGCGCAGAGTCGGTTGTAGCGCTCGGCAACGTCCAGCATCGGGTTCTCCAGCACTTTGATCGCATACGGAATTGCCATCAGTGCGTTGGTGAACACCACCAGCGCGTAGGGGGATTGTGGCAAGCCAATGCTGTTATTCAACAGCAGGAAAAAGCCGGTTGCCAGCACAATGCCGGGCATGGCAAGGATGAGCATCCCGCTCAGATTCATCAACTGCCCATAGAGCGGCTTCTGGCGTAGCTTGAGCTCGCGGCTGCTCCAGAGCAGCATCATGGTCAGCACCAGACACAGAAGCCCAGCGCCTAAGGCAATACGCAGCGAGGTAAACAGCGTTTGCCAGAGCACGGGCTGTTGCAGCACGGTAATCAGAGAGCGGTTCACGCCATCCACCACCACGGCCAGCAAGGGGGGGACGACCAGCAGCAGCAGCGCGCTAATTAACAGACTATCGGTGAGGCGGCTTAAAGCGCTGTCCTGCGGGTTGCGCCAAGTGAGCTGCTGTGTGCTGCCGACGGGCAGAATACGCCCCAGCCGCTGACTTAACAGCACCAAACCGAGACAGCAAACCATCTGAATTAACGCCAGCAGCGCCGCGCGACCCGGATCGTAATCAAAGCTTAATGCCTGATAGATAGCCAGCTCAATCGTGGTCGCCTGCGGGCCGCCGCCCAGCGACAGCACCGTCGCAAAGCTGGCAAAGCAGAGCATAAAAATCAGCGCGCCAGTCGGTAAAATTTGTCGGCGCAGGGCGGGCCATTCCAGCAGGCGGAAATGTTGCCAGCTGTTCATGCCCAGATTCGCAGCCAGTTGGCGTTGCTCGGTAGCAATCCCCTCCAGCGACTGCAACAGCAATCGGGTTGCCAGCGGCAGATTGAAGAACACATGCGCCAGCAGGATGCCCTGCAATCCATAGGGTGAAAACGTGTATTTCAGGCCAAACCCGCTCAGGGCAGAGGCTAGCCAGCCCTGACGTCCATACACGCTGAGCAGGCCAAAGACGGCAACCAGCACGGGCAGCACCAGCGTCATCGCGCACAGGCGCAGCAGCCAACGGTGGCCGGGAAAACGCCGTCGATACAGCGCTCTGGCGAGAAAAATGGCCGGAACGGTAGAAAACAGCGCAGAGAGAAAGGCTTGCCAGAAGGTGAACCGAATAACATGCCAGAGATAGCTGTCATGCCATAGCGTGCGCCACTGGCTGTCGGGCGCCTGTAACCAGAGTGCACCGAAAGCCAGTGCGGCAACGGAAATTAACAGCGTTGTGGCCAGTAGCCCCGGCCACAGACGTCCGCCGATTAGTGGCTGACGGCGCGTTGCCATGCCTGAATCCACTGCGTCCTTTGGTCAGCGACTTCCTGCGCGCTGAACTGCATGGCTTTTTCTGGCACCGCGAGCGTGGCGAAGCCCGCAGGCAGGTCAGTTTTAACGGCTGGGTACATCCAGTTCGTAGTGGGGATTGCCTGCTGGAAGGTTGGGCTCAGGATGAACTGCATAAAACGTTTTGCCAGTTCGGGATTTTTGCTGGAAGCCAACTGCCCGGCGATTTCAATTTGCAGATAGTGCCCTTCGCTGAAAGTCGCGGCTGCGTAGTTGTCTTTCTTCTCTTCAATGATGTGGTAGGCCGGTGACGTGGTGTAGCTTAGCACCAGATCGGCTTCCCCTTTCAGGAACAGACCATAGGCTTCGCTCCAGCCTTTGGTGACGGTAACGGTTTTCTTCGCCAGTTTCTGCCAGGCTTGCGGCGCCTCATCGCCGTACACTTTCTGCATCCACAGCAGCAGACCTAGTCCCGGCGTGCTGGTACGTGGATCCTGATAGATCACTTTCCACGGTTCGTTGCTCTCCACCAGCTCATGCAGGCTTTTCGGCGGGTTCTTCAGCGTGTTTTTGTTATACACAAACGCGAAATAGCCGTAGTCGTAAGGGACGAACGTCTTATTGTTCCAGCCGCCTGGCACCATGACGGCGCTGGTGTTCTGATTGTGCGGCGCAAACAGACCGGTTTGCTCCGCTGCCTGCAACAGGTTGTTGTCCAGCCCCAGAATGATATCCGCTTTGCTGTTCTTGCCTTCCATTCGCAGGCGATTCAACAGCGAGGCACCATCTTCCAGCGCGACGAAGTTCAGCTCGCACTCGCACTCTTTTTCAAATGCGGTCTTGATGACAGGGCCAGGGCCCCACTCGGAAGCGAATGAATCATAGGTATAAACGGTAAGCGCAGGCTTGGCGAATGCCGAAGCAGAGATCAGTAACAGGCAAGGCAGGCTGATTTTCAGCACGGTGGCTGAACGCGGTAGTAATTGATTTAACACTTTGCACTCCTGAGAATCATAGGGTGGCAAAGGACTTTGAGGCAGCAATAAGCCGCACTCTCAAATCCCTTCGCCGGTATTAACCGGATCAGGTTCGACGGGTATTTTCTCAGCGAAAAATCTTCCGCACCCCGTTGAGAACGGCACATTGTAAAGGGTTAAGCCGCGCAGCGAAAGGCTATCAGCGTTCCGGCGGCGCGAACCAGGCAGATTTAAAATCAAACCAGCCCAGCATATTCATCCTGACGCCACGCATACTGCGCTGTCCCTGAAGTTGCAGCCAGTGGTGCAGCAGAGGGTGCAGTTGACCGCTGGCGATCAGTTTTTCACACCACTCTGCCATCGGTAGCGTCTGGTTACGCCACTGTTGCGCGTCCGCGTGCAGATCGTCATTCAGACAGTGCTGCGCCAGCGGGAGTTCGTAGAGCATCGCGAACAGGGAGAATTCGATCGGTAGGTAACAATTCAGGCTACCAAACCAGATATCGCTGTCGGCATTGCCCTGATACCAGTCTTCGTAGCTGACCGTCTGAATATGCAACGTGACGCCATGTTGTGCCAGCAGCGTGCGCATAATCTCACTTAATATCCGGTATTCAGGGTGGGCCTGATAGAACGTGAGCGTGACGTCCGTCAGCCCTTTCGGAATGGATTGCGGGACATCGGGGTGGTGATGGTGCCAGCGCGGCAGCAGGCTGTAGGCGGGCGACCAGTCACGCTGGTTGCTGGTATTGGCGTGGTTGAGTAGCGAAATGGGGTTAAATATCTGCCTGAGCCATCGCTGAGCTTCCGGCCGTGATGCTAACGGCGAACGCTTGTCGAACAGCAGGAAATAGCCGCCTTCTTCCATCCGGCTTTCCAACTGTTCGTGACGAGAATTGTCAGACTGGAGTTGGATAGAGACCGGCATTTCTTCCGGCTCGTCGGGCAGGACCCAGATATTGACCTCATCAATCAGCGCCCGATAGCCAAAATAGTCATCGAAGGCGCGAATTTTCAACTGATTACTGTTATTGCGCACCACGGCATAAGGGCCGGTACCAATTGGGTGCTGGGCAAAATCGGGTAGCGTTTGCCACTCTTGCGGCAAAATCATGGCGTGCACGCTGCCTAATAACCACGGTAGCCAGTTATCCGGGCTGTTTAGCCGAATATCAATCACGAAGGGCATTGGCGAGGTGACGCTTTCAATATGAGAAAAAAGCGGGAGCGGAATAAGACGAGAGAGTGACGTGGTGATGTCGTCCATTGTGAGCTCTCGTCCATGATGAAAACGGATAGCCGGGCGCAGATAGAAGCGCCAGTGCAGAGAGGAGACCCTTTGCCAGTGATGAGCCAGGTCGGGTTCAACTTCCCCATTTTCCTCATTTATATTGGTAAGACCGCTAAAAATTTGCCGCGCAATATGCATTTCCGAACGGCGCAGCGCCGAACCGGGTTGCAGGTTGCGTAATGGGCGGTAATAGAGAATCCGCAGAATATGTTTTCCCTGCCGGAAACTCCGTCCAAGATGGGCAAGTAACATCTGGCGTACCGCTTCTTTATCACCGACCAACTGCACCAGTTGCTCAATGCGATCCTGTTCCAGCAGATCCTCGGCACGCTGCTGCTGTAGCGCTAATCCGGTATACACAAACGATAGCTGCGAGCGTTTTCCCCTGCCAGCTTCAGCCTGCCAGACGAGCCAGCCTTCCTGCTGCATCGCGTTCAGCAGTGAGCGGATATGGCGGCGGGAACAATTCAACACTCCGGTTAGCTCTTGCAGCGTGGTGTCGGTAGTTTGCCCCTGAAAGTGCTGCCATAGGCGGATGAACTGTTGTTGCAATCGAGGGGAAGACATAAAAGAGGAACTCCCTGCGCTAAAGTCATCAATTTATCTTTCCCTATATTACGTCGATACTTTCCAACAAGGAAAGAGAGGAGGTGGCTTATGGCGATTTCCCGTTTGTATCGGTTCTATCAAACCTACTTATCGACCTGTAAAGCGACGTGGTTTCGGTGGATGTCTACCCAACAGCGCATCGCATTATTGCAGCAGGCGACGCAGTGGCACCTGAAAGACATGTCTGATGAAGAGTACCGTCATTGGCTCTAGGTGGTGCGAAACAATTTATTCTGAGTAAAACAATGTATTCTGAGTAATGGTGATATTTCACCAGCCAGCGAGTTTTCTCGCTGGCTTTTTTTATGGTGTTTACCTGCTGTCATGCATTGGGTTATCGCAGATAGTTTGTATGGCAAGGGGATATCAGTGGTGCTAGTCACGTAATGATTTGTTCACGTAATGGCTTGCCTTCGCTGAGCAGCGCACAATAGCGTGCCAATTCATCCCGCTGGCGGGCATTTCGTATCTGTAAGGCCAGATTAATCGTGGCAAGCTCCCGGGCGTTATCGGCTAACGCAAAAGAAAACGGCAGAACAAGACAGGAGAGAGAGCATGCCCGTAGAGAAAGGCATCGGGCATGCTGATGGCGGGCTATTCCACCGGTTTTAGGCGGGCGACAAAGTGGCGCAGTACGGGAGGCTCATAGGTGAAGGTTAGCCCTTGAATATCGCTGGCGCGGGCTTTCAATGCGATGAGGGCGTCTGCAATGTAGTCCATGTGGTCGTTGGTGTAGACCCGACGAGGGATGGTGAGGCGCAGCAGCTCAAGCGGTGACGCTTTCTGTTGCCCGGTGTCTGGATCGCGCCCCAGCAGAAGCGAACCGATTTCAACGCTGCGGATGCCAGCTTCCAGATACAGCGCATTGTTAAGTGCCTGCGCAGGGAATTGCTCGGGTGGAATATGAGGCAATAGCCGTGCGGCATCAACAAAGACAGCGTGTCCTCCAACCGGGTACTGAATCGGAATTCCACCGGCTTTCAGGCGTTCTCCGAGATAGGCGACCTGTCCAATACGATAGGCCAGATAGTCTTCGTCCATCCCTTCTTCCAGCCCGATGGCGAGCGCCTCCATATCTCGTCCAGCCAGTCCGCCATAGGTGACGAAACCTTCCATCGGAACGCAGCGAATGCGCACCTCGTTAAACAGGTCCTCGTCGCTGCGGAAACAGCACAGCCCCCCAATATTCACCATTGGGTCTTTCTTCGCGGACATCGTCAGCATGTCGCCGTATTCATACATTTCATGCACGATGGCTTTAATGGACTTATCCGCATAGCCCGCTTCGCGCTGCTTGATAAACCAGGCGTTTTCGCAGAAACGTGCCGAATCAATCACCACAGGGATCTGATGCTGTTGTGCAATACGGTAAACGTCGCGCATGTTGCTCATCGAGACGGGCTGCCCGCCCGAGCTGTTGCAGGTTACCGTGGTGATAATGGCGACGACATTCTCCGCGCCGTGCTGTGATATCACGCTTTGTAACTGGTCCAGATCGAAATCGCCTTTCCAGTCATAGGCCGTGTTCGTATCAAAGGCTTTTGGTGTGACGACGTTAATGGCCCGAGCGCCATTTAGCTCGACGTGCGCAGCGGTGGTATCGAAGTGGAAGTTGGAAATGAAGACCGGCTTTTTCGCGCCGCCAGCACGCTGTTTCTTGGCTATCAGACACGGAAATAAAATCTGCTCGGCGCCGCGTCCTTGGTGGGTGGGAATCGTAAACGGATAGCCCAGCAAGGTTTCGACTTTTTCACATAGATGATAGTAATTGCGTGACCCCGCGTAGGCTTCATCGCCCATCATTAAACCAGCCCACTGGCGGTCACTCATCGCGCCGGTGCCAGAATCAGTCAACAGGTCGATGTAGACGTCTTCGCTACGCAGCAGGAAAGGGTTGTACCCCGCCTCTGTCAGCGCTTTTTCACGTTCCGCCTGGGTTGTCATGCGGATATTTTCTACCATTTTAATGCGGAACGGTTCAGGAATGCGTTTCATGCCATAGATCTCCAGAAAAAAGAATTCCGTCGCGACACGTTATGTGACGCCGAAATAAGGAATGCAGGAACAGGAAATGATCAGCGTGGCGCTGATTCAGGCATGAGGCGGACGAGGGAAATCATTGGTGAGGCGATGGTCGATGTTAAACCAGGCCCGGCAATCGCCAGAGATGCTTAAACGGTAACGCTGAATAATGCGTGCCATAGGCTCCTCTCACTCATTGAATCGCTAACGTTCAGCATAGTATGTCGGCGGAAAAATACCGTGATCAACACGACAACCCGGCCTGTGACTTTTATCAGTGTGTGAGAGCCTCGTTAGCCCCGTGCGTGGCGTGGTGTTTTTATATTCCGAGTGTACGAATAATAAACTAGTCAGTAATGTTGAATATCAGAGGGTGTTTGATTTCAGGAAAATAGAATGAATTCACTTATCACTTTTTACTTCTATAATTAATATTACTGTAATAATAGTGACTAGGATAATTCACTAACATTATGTGATAGTTTATTTTTTGAATGATTTTTAGTTGAAATGATTATCGTTGAAATGACGTTTTTTCGTGATGACGATCTTATAGATAAAATTATTTTTTAGAGGCCACTATTTTTCTTCTTGTATTTAACGCAGATTGTCACAATCTTTAAATATTATGTAACATGCGGCGGAATGTTATTTTTCCCCTGCTTGCCTGCAATTTACTTCACAGCAATTTTTTGAATAACCCGATGGATGTAAAAATGAGCGATGTCCCTTACCAGTCAATAGCGATTTACGAAAAACCAGAACCCCAGCATTCCGCTTCCGGGGTGCATAACATCAAACTAACGCCACTCTTTGTCGTTGTTTTTTCTGGTGTTCTATTACTTTTTGCTTTGGCGATATCCACATCATCGTATTTTCTTAAGCAGGCTGAGCTGTCGTTAAATGACTCTACGCTGGAATTGAATGTGCGAATGGAGTTAGTGGATAGTGCGAATCACATGCGTGCAGCGCGTATGAATTTGCTCCATGCCGTGAATCATTTACGCAATGGTCTTACTGATAACTATAACGCCAGTATGAAAGCCGCAGAAGAGCGCCTGTCGCTGTCTCAGCAAATGTTTAATGGGTATCAAAATAGATCGGCTCGTTCTGATGTTGAGCTCGCTCGTGATAATGAATTAAAAGCGCGTTATAGCGATTATGTTGAGCGCGGAATCAAACCCATGTTTGATATCGCAAAGAAGGGCAATGTTGAAGAGCTCAATGCGTTTGAGTCGACGGTGATGTCTAAATTAGATGATGACTATGATGTGCCGTTGAAAGCGTCTTATCTTTATCGGGTTGAGATGGCAAAAAATATTAATGTGACGGCAGAAAGGAATTCCACCCTGGGATATACGCTCATGACGGGTGCTTTTATTTTAGCCATCGTATTAACGGGCATGACGTTCTTATTAATTCGTCGGGTCATTATTAACCCAGTACAGTATTGGGTGTCACGCATACAGGCGATTGCGCATGGGGACTTAACGCGCGCGAGTGTGGATGTGGGAAGAAATGAAATCGGTATTCTGGGGAACAATATCCAGCAAATGCAGGATTCACTCTCCGAAACGGTTGGTTCGGTACGCGACAGTGCAGAGTCTATTCACAGCAGTTCGACGAAAATTGCCGTCGGTAATACGGATTTGTCTGCACGAACGGAACAGCAGGCTGCCGCGCTGGCGGAAACAGCGGCCAGTATGGAGCAGCTTACGGCTGCGGTGAAGCAGAATACCGATAACGCACACCATGCCAGCGAGGTGGCGACGGAGACCTCCGCCAAAGCGGTGAACGGCGGCAACATTGTGGAACAGGTTGTAGGATCGATGGCGGACATTGCCAGAAGTTCAGACAAAATTTCTGAGATTATCGCGCTCATTAACGGGATTGCATTCCAGACCAATATTCTGGCACTGAATGCGGCGGTTGAAGCTGCCCGAGCGGGTGAACAGGGCAAAGGCTTCGCGGTAGTCGCAGGAGAAGTGCGTAATCTGGCGCAGCGCTCGGCTAACGCCGCAACGGAAATTGCCGCGCTGATTAAAGAATCCGAAACCAGAGTGACGGAAGGAACGACGCTGGCATCCGAAGCGGGTAAAGCGATGGCCGAGATCGTCTCTGAAATTAATAATGTTACCAGGATTATCAATGAGATCGCGCTGGCGTCTGATGAACAAAGCAGCGGTATCAATCAGGTGTCGTTAGCGATATCAGAAATGGATCGGGTCACGCAACAGAACGCAACGCTGGTGCTGGAGGCGTCCTCGTCAGCCTCCTCGCTGGAGCAGCAGGCTGAACGGTTGAATCTTGGGGTATCTCGGTTTCATTTGATGTAATCCGAGTGATAAAAAGCCCAAGCGGTAAAAAGACAAGCATCATCATCTTAATGGCCAGCGGCTTTGTCGCTGGCTTTTTTTCGCTGTTCTTTCCAGCATGGGGATATGAATCTGCTTCTGATAGAATCAGTGAACAGGTGCGTTGTTTCTGGCTGAAGTTTCTCCTTCTCTGCCAGAGCAATTTTGTACAAACGATAAGAGGGTCAACGCGTGCATAAAAAGCCGGTGGTGCAAGAGCAGACACACTTCAGACATCTGGAGGCGCTCGGCGGGCTGGATATGTTGCAGGCGCAGTACTATCAGCAGCGCTTTCCCCGTCATGTGCATGATACGTATTGCATCAGCGTGATTGAGCAGGGCGCTCAGCGCTTTTATCGCTCTGGCGCAGAGCACGTTGCGCCCAAAGGCGACATCATTCTGGTGAATGCGGACGATGTGCACACGGGGAGTTCTGAGGTCGAAACTGGCTGGGCCTATCGTGCTATTTATCCGCATCCCGACCTTTTTCGCTCGATTAATCAGGATCTGCAACGCGCAAAGGATTCGATTCCGTGGTTCCCCGACGCCGTGGTTCATGACCCAGGACTGTCGGAGCAGTTGCTCATGACGTTCAATATGCTTGCCCAGCCGGGCAATTTGTTATTGAAAGAAACGCTGCTGTTGTCGTCATTAACCTGGCTGACGATGCGCTATAGCAAGACGCGCCTGACGCCACAGATGCTGCCCGTTGCGACCCAAAATATACTGAATGTTAAAGCCTTTATGGACAGCTATCCCGAGAGAGAGCTGGCTCTCGTTGAATTGGCCGCGTTGGCCGAACTCAGCGTGTGGCACTTCTTACGACAGTTTAAAGCGGTGGTGGGGATTACGCCTCATGCCTATTTGATCCAGGCTCGTCTGCGCAAAGCGAAGGCATTGTTGCGTAAAGGCGATGCGATCCTCGATGTTTCCGTTCGGTGCGGTTTTACCGATCAAAGCCACTTTCATCGTCATTTCAAAAACTCTTTGGGGCTGACGCCGGGTGAGTTTGCTAAAGGTAACTTGTAGATATTACCCACTTCCTATGTTGAATATAAAATCTCACCATTAACGGCAAGCAACTTTATCCAATACTCTTAAAAAACGTTTTGTTAATTTTTCACTATCGATTTATTTATGGTAGTGCACTGTTATATGGAAAATACCGTAGCTCGTTCATCGTCTGCATCAAAAGATACCATTAGCCCGTGGAAGCACTTTATGACCGGCGTGGTTGAGATGCTGCCGCTCTGTTTATCTGTAGTACCCTGGGGCATTCTGGCTGGTTCCATGGCAATCCAATCGGGATTATCTGTCGGGCAAAGTATCGGGATGTCCGCGATTATTTTCGCGGGAGCGGCGCAGCTCGTCTCGTTAGGCTTGCTTATGTCCGGAGCGAATGTTGCGACGCTATTAATCTCCGTTTTTTTTATTACCGCACAACACCTGATATATGGCCTGACGCTGCGTGAATATGTTTCAACGTTGAAATTAAGAAAACGGCTTCCGATCGGATTTTTATTATCGGATGAGCTTTTTGCACTCAGCGAAAAGAAAGACAGGAAGAACAACGTTAGCACGAGTTATTTAATCGGTGCGGGTTTCACCTTTTATATTTTTTGGAATATCTTCAGCATTCTTGGCGTGGTCATGGCGTCTTCTGTGCCTGATTTAGATAAGTATCATCTTGATTATTCTATCGTTGCCACGTTCATCACCATTGTCGTACCGATGATAAAGAAGATCAGTACCTTCTCTGGTGTCCTGTTTTCTCTGCTGTTGTCGATGCTATTGACCTATTTCAAGATAGAGGGTGCCATCGCTATCGCCGGTGTCGGCGGCATGTTTTTCTCTGTGTTCATCGCGTCAGTGCTTAAGGAAGAAAAATGAGTTGGTTATTGATATTCGTTCTGGCAGGGATCGTGTTTTTTAATCGCTATATCTTTCTCGAACCCGCTGTGCCGGTAAAAATTCCAGTTTTACTCCACCGGGCATTAAAGTATTCCGCGCCTTGCTTACTCACTGCGATTTGCGGCCCGATTATTTTAATGGATCACGGGGTGATTCGCGCATTTCCTGATAACCCGTATTTTCTCGGCGCAATTGTGAGTGTCGTGATTTCCTTTTTTATCAGAAATATTGTGGTTGCGGTGCTCTTGAGTATGCTGGCTTTTTATCTGATTGCCGCGTTGTTGTAATCAGCCCATTCTTCTAAAAGAAAAAGCCCGCAATAAAG